>NZ_JCBANT010000010.1:0-145823 GCF_059816125.1 Arthrobacter sp. 001422645
AGGGCATGTCCCCTCGTGTTCGCCGGGCACGCCGTGGCGACCGCCGCACCCGCACCCCGGCCGCCGTCACGACGGGTAAATCGACACCGCCGCCGCCTTGACCACGAAATAGACGTCGAGGCCGGGAGCGAGGCCGAGGTCCGCGGAGGCAGCCGCGGTGACGTCCGCGGACAGCTCCCCGGCGCGGACCCGGATCTGGTCCCCGTGCGGCTCCAGGTCAGTGACCGTGACACGGAACGAGTTCCGCGGGCTGCCATGCGCCTCGCCCAGGAACACCGAGACGGCCGACGGCGGGAATGCCGCCACGCCGGCTTGCCCGGCGACGAGCGGCGCGTCGTGCTGGCCCGCGAATTCGAGGCCCCCGGCAGTCCTGATACCCGCTGACGTCACAGTGCCCGAGACCAGGTTCAGTCCGGCCAGCCCGGCGGCGAAGCGGCTGCGCGGCCGCCGGAGCACCTCGCGGGTGGGCCCGTCCTCGGTGATCCGGCCCTCCTCCATAACAATCACCCGGTCCGCCAGCATGTAGGCGTCCAGGACGTCATGGGTGACGATGATGGCGCGCCGCCCGGCCAGCACCCGCTTGAGCAGCCTTCGCAGCAGCGGGGCCGCGTGGATGTCCAGGGCGGACAGGGGCTCATCCAGCAGCAGCACCTCCGGATCCACGGCCAGGGCACGGGCCGCAGCCACTCGCTGCGCCTGCCCGCCGGACAACTCCCCCGGTCGGCGGTCCGCGAGATCCGCGGCGTCCACCTCGGCCAGCCAGTGCCGGGCGGACTCCCGGGCCTCCCGTTTGGGCATCCCGGCACTCCGGGGCCCGAAGGCGACGTTTTCGAGGGCGCTCAGGTGCGGAAACAGCAGGGGATCCTGGGCCAGCAGGGCGGTTCCGCGGCGGTGCGGCGCGGTCCACGTGTGCACGCCGGGACCCAGCTCGAACAGGACCCGCCCGTTCACCTCGGCCCGGCCGGTGTCCGGGCGCAGCAGCCCGGAGATCACCGAGAGCAGGGTGGATTTTCCCGCCCCGTTCGGGCCGAGCACGGCCACCGTCTCGCCCGGCGCCAGGCTCAGTGACACGTCAAAGCGGCGGGCGGCGAGGGCGGCGTCGAGCGTAAACGTCATGCCGGCACCCGCCCGGGGGTGCCGGTACGCGCTGATCTGCCGCCGGACCCGGCCGGCGCCGGTCCACGGTAGGAGAGCCCGACGACGACGACCGCCACCACAACGAGGAGCAGGGACAGCGCGACGGCGGCGTCGGCGTCGGTCTCCCGCTGCAGGTAGATTTCCAGCGGCAGCGTGCGGGTGACCCCCGGCAGGCTCCCGGCGAAGGTGAGCGTGGCGCCGAATTCGCCCAGGCTCCGCGCGAAGGAGAGCACCGCCCCGGACGCGAGCCCGGGCAGGACCAGCGGCAGGGTGACCCGGCGCAGGACCGTGGTGGGGCGCGCGCCGAGGGTGGCGGCCACGGACTCGTACCGGCTGCCGGCCGAGCGGAGGGCGCCTTCGAGGCTGACCACAAGGAACGGAAGCGCCACGAACGTCTGGGCGAGGATCACCGCCGTCGTCGTGAACGCGATCTGGAGGCCGGCGATGCCGAGGCTCTGCCCCAGGAGGCCCTGGTGGCCGAAGGCGTAGAGCAGCGCGATGCCGCCCACCACGGGGGGCAGCACCAGCGGCAGCAGGACGAAGGACCGCAGCAGCCGCTGGCCGGGGAAGTCGCCGCGGGCCAGCACCAGCGCCAGCGGCACCCCGAACAGCACGCACAGCACCGTGCTCGCGGCGGCCGTGCGGAGGCTGAGTCGCAGTGCGGTGAGCGAGGATTCGGAGGTGATGAGCGGGATGAACTGCGGCCAGTTGACCCGGCCCAGCATGGCCGCGAGCGGCAGCAGCACAAACAGCGCCCCGACGGCGGCAATGGCCGCGACCCAGCGCGGGATCCCGGTGTACATGGTGTCTCTCCGGCGTTTCATCAGGGCCTAAGGCGTTCCGAAGCCGGCGCCGCGGAGGATCCGCTGGCCGTCGGTGCCCGTGACTGCCTCGATGAAGGCGTCCGCGAGGTCCTGGTTCTTGCCGGTCCGCACCGCAGCGATCGGGTAGGTGTTGACTGCTTGCGCGGACTCGGGGAAGGGGATCGCCTGCACTTTGTCCCCGGCGGCTTTCACGTCCGTGACGTAGACCAGCCCGGCGTCGGCTTCGCCCGAGACGACCTTGCCCAGGACATCGGTGACGGACGATTCCTCACTCACCGGTGTCAGCGTGGTGCCGGTTTCCTGTTCGACCCTCTTCGTGGCCGCGCCGCACGGGACCTGCGCCGCGCAAATCACGGTCCTGACCCCCGGCTTGGCGAGATCCGCGAAGGAGGCGATGGACGCGGGGTTCTCCGGGGGCACCGCGATGGTCAGCACGTTGGTGGCGAAGTCCCGGGGTGATCCTTCCACCAGGCCTGCGTCACCGAGCTTGGCCATGTTTTTCGTGTCGGCGGAGGCGAAGACATCCGCCGGTGCGCCTTGGCTGATCTGGGTGGCGAGGTCGGAGGACCCGGCGAAGCTGAGGGTCACGGTGGTCCCCGGGTGCGCGGCCTCAAACGCCTCGGCGAGCGCAGTGAAGGGGGTCTGGAGGGATGCCGCGGCGAAGACTGTGAGGGTTTTGCCGGCGTCTCCGGCCGGTGCGGCGCAGCCCGTGAGGACGGCGGCAACGGTTCCTGCCGCCAGCACCGCGGCGGCCCTGATGCCGGGCCTCATATAACGCCCTTGCCCTTGGGCGTTTCGATGATCACCGTGGTGGCCTTGACGACGGCGGTCGCCACCGAGCCGAGCTCCAGGCCCAGCTCCCGCACGGCCTCACTGCTCATCAGCGACACCACCCGGAACGGCCCGCACTGCAGTTCCACCTGGGCCATCACGGTATCGGCCGTGATGGCGGTGACGAGGCCAACGAAGCGGTTGCGGGCCGAACTGCCCGCCTTGGCCGGGTCGTCGGGAAGCTGGGCCTGCTCCCGGGCGAGCCGGGCGAGTTCCAACCCGTCCACGGCGAGTCGGCCAGCGTCGTCCTTGAGCGGGGTCAGGCTTCCGTTCTCGGTCCAGCGCCGGATGGTGTCGTCACTGACGCCCAGGAACCGGGCCGCCTCGGAAACGCGAATATTGGGCATAATGACACCCTAACCCGCATTCACGGAACTTTGATGGGATTCTGCCCGCGATTCCGAATCGGCGCGCAGGCCCCCTCCGGCCGCCACGCAGGTTTCTCCCCTAGCCCCGGCGCCGCCACGGGACTTAAAATTTCTGCGAGGGGTGGAGCCGCGGTCGCCGAGGAGCACCGCCGTGAAGTGGATTACACCTGTTGACCCGGGCTACAACGAGTCCCGGACGCTGTTCAACGCCATGATCGACCGCCACCCGGCGGTGATCGCCCCCTGCAGCGACGCGGACGACGTCGCCGAGGCCCTCAAATACGCAGGGGAACACCACCTTGACGTCGCGGTCCGCGCCGGCGGCCACTCGGTGGCGGGCATGTCACTGAACGACGGCGGCCTGGTGATCGACGTGCGGCCGATGAAGTCCGTCCGTGTGGACCCGGACGCCCGCACGGTCACCGCCGGCGCCGGACTGACATGCGGGGAATTCGACCGGGCCACCCAGCAGCACGGCCTCGCCCTCACCGGCGGCCGGGTGTCCACCACGGGCCTGGCCGGGTTCACCCTCGGCGGCGGCTCCGGCTGGCTGGAGCGTGCCTTCGGTTTCGCCTGCGACAGCCTCCTCTCCGTGGACCTGGTGACCGCTTCCGGGGAACGGGTGACGGCCAGCGCCACGGAGAACCCGGAGCTGTTCTGGGCCCTGCACGGCGGCGGCGGGAATTTCGGCGTCGCCACCTCCTTTACCTTCGGGCTGCACCGGCTGGGGCCCCGGGTCCACGCGGGCCTCATGCTGTGGCCCGGCGACGCGGCGGATGAAGTCAGCCGGGGCTTCCGGGAGCTGGCGCTCGCGGCACCGAACGAGGAAACCGGGGCCATCATCTACCTGACCGTCCCGGACGAGCCCGACATGCCGCCGGAGATGGTCGGCAAGATGGCGGTCGCCGTCGTCTACCTCTACGCCGGGGACGCCGCGGAGGGGGCTGAACACACGAAGCCCTACCGCGCGCTGAAGCCTGCCGCGGACTTCCTGGAGGACATCGACTACGCCGACTTCCAGTGCTCCCTGGACGATCCGCCGGGCAAGTACAACTACTGGAGCGCGGACTACCACGACGACCTGTCCGACGACGCCCTCGACGTCATCGTTGATTCCGCTCGGAACCTTCCAGGGCCGAGTTCGCAGCAGCTGATTGCCCGATGGGGCGGGGCGGTGGGCGGCCCGGCCGCGACGGCGACCCCGCTGATGAACAGAAACGCCAGCTGGGTGACCCATCCCTTCGGCCTGGGCGAAACACCGCAGGGCGGGCAGGAAGCGAAGGCCTGGGTCAAAAGGTTCCGCCAGGACATCGCGCCGTATGCGACCGGCGGCGTGTGGCTGAACTTCATCGGCGATGAGGGCCAGGAACGGGTCCGGGCGGCCTTCGGCGAGGAGAATTACAGCCGGCTGGCCCGGGTCAAACAGGAGTTCGATCCGGAGAACACCTTCCACGGAAACCAGAACATCCGGCCAGCCGCGTCCTGAGGCCCCGGACAGCGTGTGCGGGCAAGTCCCGCGGGTCTGCGGCTCCGGCTGTGAGACGGTTGGTAAGTAACATGACCAACCGACAGTGGGAGACACATCAGCATGGGCAGTCCGGACAAGACAACCCCCTGGGGCGACAGCCTGGGCCGCGCCAGCATCAGGACCGCCCAGGTGCTCCTGCTGCTGGTCCTGACCGTCGTGGTGGTCTATGCCCTGATCCAGGTGCGGCTCGTGGTGATTCCGGCGCTGCTGGCCCTCATCCTCGCCGCCGCGATCGCCCCGTTCGTCCACTGGCTGCGCCGCCGCGGCTGGCCCAGCACGGCCGCCACCACCCTGTCGTTTGTGCTGCTCCTGCTCGCGTTCGGGGCCGTGATCACCGGCATCGTCTTCGCCGTCATGAGCCAGGCGGACGAGCTGGGCAGCAAGGCCACGGAGGGCTTCGACCGGGTCTACGACTTCATCCGCACCGGCCCCATCCCAATCGATGACCAGCAGATCCAGCAGGCGCGCGACGCCGCCATCGACTTCGCCACCAGCAGCACCGTCGGCGCCGGCGCCATTTCCGGACTCAGCGCGGCCGGCAACTTCATCACCGGCGCGGTGCTCATGGCCGTGATCCTGTTCTTCTTCCTGAAGGACGGCGAGAGCATCTGGGCCTTCATGCTGCGGGCGTTCAAGGGCCAGAACCTGGTGAAGGCGCGCCGGGCCGGGGAGCGAAGCCTCAACGTGCTGGGCGGCTATGTGCGCGGTACCTCCATCGTGGCCTTCGTGGACGCGTTCTTCATCGGCCTCGCGCTGGTAATCATGGGCGTGCCGCTTGCGCTGCCGCTCGCCGCGCTGACCTTCATCGGCGCCTTCATCCCGCTGATCGGCGCCACCCTGGCCGGCATCCTCGCGGCGCTCGTCGCGCTGGTGGCCAACGGACCGCTCGCGGCCCTGGTCGTCATCATCGTTGTGATCGTCGTCAACCAGCTGGAGGGCAACTTCCTGCAGCCCGTCGTGATGGGCCAGGCGCTCAACGTCCACGCCCTCGTGATCCTGCTGGCCCTCACCGCCGGCACCATCCTCGCCGGCATTATCGGCGCGATCCTCGCCGTTCCGCTGGTGGCCGTGGCGTGGGCCGCGATCAAGGCCTGGAACTCAGGGGGCGACATCACCCCCGAGGCCGTTGCCGAGGCCGAGCATGAGACCCGGCTGAACGAACAGGGCGAAGGCGTCCGTTCCAAGCCGCGCAGTGCACGGACGCAGGACGAGGAGCAGTCCGACACCGCTGCCGCCGACGCCAGCCATGGCTGATCCGGCGCCGGAATAGACTTCCCCCATGGCCATCTACATTGATCCTCCGCTCTGGCCGGCGCACGGAACGCACTTCTCGCACCTGATCTCGGACACGTCCCTGGCGGAGCTGCACGCCTTCGCGGCAGCGGCCGGCATTCCGGACAGGGCGTTCGACGGCGACCATTACGACGTCGCGGAAGCGCGCTACGGCGCACTCGTGGCGGCCGGGGCCGTCCCCGTGGAGGGGCGGGTCCTGGTCCGCAAACTGATCGCCAGCGGCCTGCGGATCCCGGCCCGGCGGCGCAGCAGCTCCCTCAAGCTTCCCCTGCTGACACGCTGGAACGCGGTGCTGCCCGGCCACGACGCGCTCTTCCTGGACCTGCTGGACCGCTGGGGCGAGGAGCACCGGAAGTACCACGGCCGCACCCACCTGCTCGCCGTCCTGGAGGCCCTGGACCTCCTCACCGAACCGGCTGATCCGCCCCGCACCGTGCTCCTCGCCGCCTGGTTCCACGACGCGGTCTACCGCGGGGTCGCGGGCCAGGACGAGGAGGAGTCGGCCCGGCTCGCCGAGGACCGGCTGGCCCAGGCGGGCCTTCCTGCGGCCGAGGTGGACGAGGTGGCCCGCCTGGTGCGGATGACGGCCGACCACCGGCCGGAGGCCGGCGACGGCGCGGCCGCCCTGCTCAGCGACGCTGATCTCTCCGTGCTGGGCGGGGAGCCGGCAGCCTACGCCCGGTACCTGGCCGCCGTCCGGCAGGACTTTGCGCACATCGGCGACGACGACTTCGCCGCCGGACGCGCCGCCGTCGTCCGCCAGCTCCTGCAGCTGGATCCGCTCTTCCACAACCCGCGGGGCAGGGACCTGTGGCTGGACGCGGCGCGGCGGAACCTGCAGGCCGAACTCGGGTAACCGGGCCGACGCCAGCGACGCGGGGTCAGGCGCCCCGGCGGAGGTGTTCGGCGAGGCGGTCGAAGGATTCGCGCCAGCCGACGCCGTGGCCGTCGCGGTTGTCGATGGTGTCGAAGGGGCCCTGGATGAACGTCATCCGGGTGCCGCCGTCGATCTCGTCCAGCTGGAAGGTCACTTCGGTTTCGAAGCCGCGGGTGCCGTCGGGTTTGTCCCAGGCGTGGGTGAAGACGAGGAGGTTGGGCGGTTCGATGTCCGTGTGGACGCCGCTCCACCACTGCTCCTCCCCCGTGCTGTCGTGGACCATGCAGGCCCGGTAGAGGCCGCCGATCTCCAGGTCCGCGTCAATACTCTGCCTGGGGGTGTGGAAGCCGCGCGGTCCCCACCACGCCGTGGCCTGGTCCGGGTCCGTGAGGGCAGACCACACCCGGGTAATGGGGGCCTGGAATTCACGGGTAATGACCAGCATGAGATCTTCGGCCGGAGCGGGGGATTCACTCTGGCCGGTCGTTGCCGGAACAGCGGTGACATGCTCGGACATTGCGGTCCTCCTCTGATGGTGGCTAGCGGTAGGCTTTGCTGTAGGTCGTCACGAAGGGCCTGTCAGTCGGGACGATCTGTTTGCCCAGGGGCATGAGCGAGACCGGAATGAGCTTGAGGTTGGCGATGGCCAGCGGGATGCCGATGATGGTGATGGCCATGGCAAAGGCGGTTACCACGTGGGCGATCGCAATCCAGATGCCGGCGACCAGCAGCCAGATGACGTTCCCGAGCAGGGCGAACAACCCGGTTCCGCCCGGGCGGTCCACCACCGTGCGGCCAAACGGCCAGAGCGCATAGTTGGCGATGCGGAACGATGCGAGTCCCCACGGGATGGTGACGATCAGCAAGCAGCAGATGACCCCGGCCGCGAAGTATCCAAGCGCGAGCCACAGCCCGCCAAAGAGCAGCCAGATGATGTTAAGCAATGTCTTCATGGCTCCATTGTCCTCCGCCGGAGGCCGATCCGGCCTAGGGGTTCACCCTGAACAATTCCTGAAACGGCCCCGGTGACGCCGGCCGCGGGCGGGGAGCTTTGCGAACGCCCAAAAGGGCACAATACTGGGAGCATGCCTGCACTCCTGAAGATCGCCCTCATTGTCGCCCTTGTCCTATTGGTTGTCGGGCTTGTTGTGAAGGCCGTGCAGTTCCTGCTCTACGTGGGCCTCCTGGTCCTGGTGGGCGCAGGCATCCTGTTCGTCGTGCGCCGCTCGCGCGTCACGCGCTGACACCGCCCGTCCGGCCCGCGCGCAGATGACTAATTTCGGGGACCTCCTCGGGCCCATTCTCGAGGTCATGACGTGGGTGGGCTTCGTCCTGGGCGTGCCGCTGCTGGTGTGGGGCTGGATTGCCCGGCGGCGGCACTGCGAGTGGGTGGGGACCACCGGCACGGTGATCAGCGCCGGCGGCTTCACCGGTTACAGCTGGACTGACCACCACGACGCCGACCACCGGTCCCTGTTGCCCGCGGCCGAGTCGCACGGCCTGGTGGTCGGCTCCGACGTCGACCTCTTCTACGACGTGTGCCACCCGTCCCGCTGGGGACTCACCCCGCCGAAGCACGATAACGCGGCGTGGACCCTGGGCTGGATCCTTACCGGGGTGGGCATCCTCTCCACGGTCGGCGGATTCGTTTTGCTGCTTTTCTGATCGGCCGGCGGCCCGCCCGCTAACCCTGCTTCACCATGGCGGCTTCGACGCTGATTTTGACCTTGTCGCTGACCAGCAGCCCGCCGGCTTCGAGCGCGGCGTTCCAGGTCAGGCCGAATTCCTTGCGGCTGATGTCCGCTTCCGCGCTGAACCCCGCGCGGGTGGCGCCGAACGGATCCACCGCGATCCCGGTGAACTCAACCTCCAGGTCCACCGGCTTGGTGACGCCGCGGATGGTCAGGTCGCCGGTCAGCACGTAGTCCTCGCCGTCGCCCCGGATGCCCGTGGCCCGGAACGTCATCTCCGGATACTGTTCGACGTCGAAGAAGTCAGCGCCGCGGACGTGGGCGTCGCGGTTGGCGTCGCCGGAGTCGAAGCTGGCAGTCTTGATGCTCGCATGCAGGCTGGAGTCGGCGAGGGAATCGCCGACGTGCGCCTCCGCCGAGGCTTCGTTGAAGCGGCCGCGGACCTTGCTGATGCCGGCGTGCCGGACGCTGAAGCCGACTTCGCTGTGGGACATGTCCAGTGTCCAGACGCCGGGGGTCAAACCTTCGGGCAGAGTCACAACGGTCTCCTTCGCACGCATGGCGGGCCGGGCCCGCCGGGTCATCGGGGTACTCCCCCAAACAGCCATGCTAGCCACGGCAACGCGGACCGGCTAGCCTTTCGCGGTGCCGCGGCCCGGGCTAGGACCGGGACTTCGGCGCCCAGCCGATGGCCGGGGCGATATGCCGGACCACGGTGCCCAGCAGCTTGGCATTGAAATCCACGCCGAGCTGGTTCGGGACGGTGAGCAGCAGGGTGTCGGCATCCCGCACGGCAGCGTCGGCGGCAAGGTCCTCGGCGATGGCGTCGGGGGCTCCGACGTAGCTCCGGCCGAAACGCGCCACCAGCCCGTCGATCACCCCGACCTGGTCGCGTTTCTCCCGCAGCGCGCTGAGGCCGAAGAACCGCCGGTCCTCCTCGTCGACGATCGGCAGGACGCTGCGGCTGACGGATACGCGCGGCTCGTGCTGGTGGCCGGCGTCGGCCCAGGCCTTGCGGAACATGCCGATCTGCTCGGCCTGCAGCTGGTCGAACGGCACACCCGTGTCCTCGGTGAGCAGCGTGGAGCTCATGAGGTTCATCCCCTGCTCCGCAGTCCAGACGGCGGTGGCACGCGAGCCTGCGCCCCACCAGATCCGCTCGCCGAGCCCGGGTGAATGTGGCTGCACGGGCAACAGCCCGGACCCGCCGCCCGCGTAGCGCGGCTCCGCCTCCGCCATCCCGGCCCCCGAGATCGCACGGCGGAACACCGCGGTATGCCGGCGTGCCATGTCCGCGGCGGTCTCACCGTCCTCCGGCACATGGCCGAAGGCGGCGGCGCCGTCGCGGGCGGGTTCGGGTGAGCCCCGGCTGATCCCCAGCTGCAGCCGCCCGCCGCTGATCAGGTCGGTCGCGGCGGCCTCTTCGGCCATGTACAGGGGGTTCTCGTAGCGCATGTCGATCACGCCGGTACCCATTTCGATCCGGCTGGTCCGGGCGGCGACGGCGGCCAGCAGGGGGAACGGTGAGGCTTGCTGCCGGGCGAAGTGGTGCACGCGGAAAAACGCGCCGTCCACGCCCAGTTCCTCGGCGGCGACGGCCAGGTCAATGCCCTGCAGGAGGGCGTCGCGGGCGGTCCGGGTGCGGGAACCCTCGCCGGGCCCCCAATGTCCGAAGGACAGGAATCCGATGCGCTTCATGTCAGGGGCAACGCGGCGCGGGCCGGCGGCATTCCTGCCGGCTGGTCAGGGGTTCGGCGTCGGCATTGGCGTCAGTGGCTCCGACGTAGCTCCGGCCGAACAGGGCCACCCGTCCGCCCTACACCGACCGGGAGGATGTTGACCGGCCAGGTTGCAGGCGCAGACGTTGAGGCAGACGCTGGCCGGGGGAAGAAACGTTCTCGGCCAAGGCAGGTGTCGCGGGCACTCCGCTGGTCCGAGTGTTCGCCCGGCGCCCCATGGTGGGCGCGGTGTTCCAGACGGTGTAGTTGCCGCCGTCAGTAATGATGTCCCACACCGTGCATTTCCGGGCATTGATCAGTGTCTTGGACTCGTAGGATTTCATGTCACTGTCGGGCCAGTGACAGTCCGGAACTTAGCACTTCGCCGCCGTCTGCAGGTCGCTGACGGCGGCCTGGACGTAGGCTGCTTCGTCTCGCAGGGAACCGACTGCCTGGGTGAGGGTTGCATCGTCGGGAACGTCCTTGACGGCTCGATCGAAGTTCTTTTCGGCCGCTTGAACGGCGTTCACCTCGTCTCTTGCGACGTCCTGGCTGGCCTTGATCAGATCGTCGTAGGTCTTCGCGACCTGGTCTCGCGCCGAGCGGATCTGCTCCACCGTGGCACCAGGCTTCAGCGTCTGCTTGAAGTTTGTCAGGGCTGCCGCGTAGGCACTGGCAGCAGCGCACGCCTGAGAAACGTTCTCCTGCGCTCTGGCGCTGCTGGCGCTCGTCCCGGGGCTGGAGGGGCTGCAGCCCGTGAGTAGCGCTGCGGCTGCCGCGAGTGCGATCGATCCTTCAAGGATTGCGTGACGTCTCGACATTGGAGGCTTCTTTCCGATGAGGGTTGCGACAGGTGGGTCTGCCACTGGCGAGTACGACCATTTTCGGGCCCCACCGGGGGCGCGGACCTCATCCGGGGAAGATGATTCCCGGTGGTACAACAGGCCCGGAGTCTGGGCAACCGGCCGGCCGGCGCTACCCGGGGATCCGGAATTCCTGGGCCGTCAGCGTCCACGCGGTTCCGGTGGCGCTCACTATCAGTGTGTACGTCCCGGGTTCCACGGTGACCCCGATCGCCCCGGCGCCGCCGGCCTTACCCAGGGACAGCACAGTGATGGCGGGTCCTTTCACGGGTTGGAGGTAAGCGACGGCCGGCCCGGTGAACTTGTACTCGATGTGGACCCTGCCGGTGAGGGTCACGAGCGAAGCCGGGGCCTTAGTGCTGGAGGACTCCGCGACGGTGACCCACTCTTTCGTCGGTGGCGGTGGGACCGGGTCCAGCAATGCCTTAATGGCGGTGACAGTCCCTGCGATGGGGGCCGCACTGACGCAGATCAGGACACCCGCAAGTGCGGCGACCAGAACAGCCGAGGCGACGCGCAGGCCTCGGCGCAGTGCGTTCGTCCCGGCCAACGGCATGGATGCACCGTCGGCGGCGTACTCGTTGGTGATCCGGAACAGGTCAATGATCCACCAGATCCCGAGCCCACCGAGCGTCAGCAGCTTCAGGGTGCCGGAGACGGGCTGGCGGAGGTAGAACCGGTCCGCGCCGGCGATGCCCAGGAACAATGCCAGCAGCCACGCCGTGCGCAGGGAGCGCATCGGCGGCAGTTCACCTTCGAAGAACAGCCCATGCTGCTCGGTCAGAGTCACATTTCCGATTCTCGACCGGCCACGCGCAGGATGTCCACGGTCTTTCGGCACGGATGGAACGTCGCAACCCGGGTCAGGACCCGGGATTCAAGGCTTCCGATTCAGGGCTTCGGCGCCGGGGACTTGGCTGCCGACACGAAGTTCCTGATCCTGGCCAGGTCCTTGACCCCGCGGGAGGACTCGACGCCGGAGGAGACGTCCACCCCCCACGCGCCGGCCTGCAACCCGGCGTCGGCGACGTTGGCGGGATCGAGCCCGCCGGCGAGCAGCCACTTGCGCCCCTCCAGTCCCTTGGCGCGCACCGAGGCGTAGTCCCAGGCCTCGCCGGAGCCTGGCACCGCGGCGTCGATCAGGAGCAGGTCCTCGCCCCAGTCCGCAAACGCGTCGGGCGCGGCGGACATGGTGACGGCCCGGATGAGTTTCAACCCGGCGTCGTGCACGGTATCCACGTCCTCCGGCGTGCGGTCGCCGTGGAGCTGAACCCAACCGAGCCCGGCTTCACGGGCGACGACGACGGCGTCCGCCGCCGCCTCGTGCCGGAAGACGCCGACGGCGGGGAGGCCGGCCGGGACGTGGGCCAGGAGCTCCCGGGCCTGCGCCGGAGTCACTTCGCGGGGGCTGCGGGTCAGGACGAAGCCGACGGCGTCCGCCCCGGCCTCCGCGGCGGTCCGCACCGACTCCGGGGTGCTCAGCCCGCATACCTTGACGAACATTCGGCTCCTTCTGGTGTGTTTCCTACTTCTGTCTCCGACGTTTCTGCCTCCGACCGTAGCAAGGACCGAGGCCTGCCGGCTTGCCCGGCCCGCGAGGTGAGACTTCGCGCCCATGTTTGCCGGGAGCATGGGCGCGAAGTCTCACCTCGGCGCTCGTGGCCGGCGGATAGGGTGGAGGGATGGAAATCATCCGCTATGCCGAGCTGAAAGCCCAACCCTGGCGCAACGGCGGCGGGGTGACCCGCGAGGTGGCCAGCCATCCTGCGGGCGCATCTTCCGCGTCCGGCACAGGAGACGGAGGCTGGGACTGGCGCGTGAGCATCGCCGAAGTGTCCAAAGCGGGCGACTTCTCGGCGTTCCCCGGCATGGACCGCGTCCTCACGGTGGTGGAAGGTGAATTGCTGCTGCTGAGCGTCGATGGCGCCGAGCACCCGCTAGAGAAATACCGTCCGTTCCGGTTCTCCGGCGAAGCCGCTGCGGCCGGTTCACTTCCCACCGGCGACATCCGGGACCTCAACGTCATCACCCGCAACGGCGTGTTCAAGGGCTACACCTCCATCATCGAACTCTCCAAGAAGCGGGCGCATCCCGTGTTCGGCGGCCAGCTGGGGATTCTGCTGCAGGGCCAAGCGGCGGTCACCCCCGGCACAGCCGGAGCCGGTCAGGCCGGCGTCGAACCCGCCGACGCCGCACCGGCCGGAACAGCCGGCGCGGCTGGAACCCCGGACGGGCCGACGACGCTGGCCCGCTATGACGCCGTCGTGGGTTCCGATACGGACACTCCGGAGATCCTGGGCCGCGGCTTCCTGGCCGTCGTGTCGATCGACCCGGTCAGCGACTAACCCTCCGCAGCTTTCACCCGCGTTCCGCCGATTCCCACTGAATCCTGCGACAGGCGTTGCGCGAGCCAGATCGGCACAATCGACACGACGATCAGGACGACGGCCACGACGTTGACCACCGGCGCCTGGTTGGGCCGGAAGAGGTTCTGCAGGATCCAGATCGGCAGGGTGGTGTCGCCGGCGCCGATGGTGAACGTGGTGACGATGATCTCGTCGAAACTCAGCGCGAAGGCCAGCAGCCCGCCGGCCAGCAGGGCGGAGCGCAGCTGCGGGAACGTGACCAGCCGGAACGTGGTGAACACACCGGCGCCCAGATCAGCGGACGCCTCCTCCAGGCCTGCGTGCATCCGGCGCAGCCGCGCAATGACGTTGTTGAACACGGTCACCATGCAGAAGGTGGCGTGCGCGATCACCACCGTCCACATGCTCAGCGAGACCCCCAGGATGGTGGTGAACATGTTGTTCAAGGCGATGCCGGTCACGATGCCGGGCAGCGCGATCGGCAGGATCACGAGCAGGCTGATGACGTCCCGGCCGAAGAATTTGTAGCGCAGCAGGGCCAGCGCCAGGAGCGTGCCCAGCACCAGCGAAATGACGGTCGACACCGCCGCCACCCACAGCGAGGAAACCACGGCCTCGCGGACGCCGGTGGAATCCAAGGCCCGACCCCACCACTCCAGGGTGAACCCCTGCGGCGGCCAGCCGAAGGTCCGGTCCGCGTTGAAGGAGTTCACCACCACCAGCAGCAGCGGGACATAGATGAAGAGGAAGACCAGCGCGGTGACGACGCCCAGGATGACTTTGGCACTTCGGGAAAGTCTCATGGTGCTCCTGCCGCCTGTTCCGGGCTACACGCCGCCACTGTTCACAGGCTGTTGAGGGCGCCGGAGCGCCGGACGATAAAGAGGTACAGGGTGATGATCGCGATCGGGACCAGCGAGACGGCCGCGGCGAACGGCAGGTTGTTCGCGGCCCCCACGTTCGCGTAAACCACGGTGCCGAGCATCTGGGTGGTGCCTCCGACGATCTGGGCCGTGATGTAGTCGCCCAGCGAGAGCGAGAACGTGAAAATGGTCCCGGCAATGATGGAGGGCACCAGCAACGGGAACATGACCAGGCGCATGGTGGTCAGCGGTTTCGCGCCCAGGTCGCCGGAGGCCTCCAGCAGCGAATCGGGCACCCGGTCGAATCCCGCGTAGATCGGCAGGATCATAAACGGCAGCCAGATGTAGGCCAGCGTCAGGATCACGGCGGTTTCACCGTACCCGGGAGATTCCAGCCCGATCGGCGTCCCCAGCCACTCCAGCAGTCCGCCGTCGGCGAGCACGTTCCGCCACGCGTAGGCCTTCACCAGGTAGCTCGCCCACAGCGGCATCAGCACGGCCACCACCAGCAGCTTCTGCCACCGGGGGCTGGATACCTTGGCGATGAAGAACGCCATGGGCAGCGCCAGGACCAGGTCGATCAGCGTCACGGCGATGGCGATCCACAGTGTCCGCAGGGTGATCCGCTGGTAGACGGGATCGGTCAGGACCGTCACCACGTTTTCCGTGGTCCATTCCGTGGACACCTTGCCGGTGAAGGTGTCCACGGTCCAGAACGCGGTGATCAGCAGCGCCGCGAGGGCGGCGATGTAGACGAGCACCAGCCAGCCGGCGGGGGCGGTAACCAGCCCCGCCAGCCGAAGGTTCGGCGAGCGGTGGAGCAGCGCCGAGAACTTGTGGGCCTTGGGCCGGGGCACGGCGGCGGCTGCCGGGGGCGTGCCGGGGACCGGGTGCTGCGTCTGGAGCGCCATGTCAGCCCTTGATCTCCGTCCAGGTCTTCGTCCACTCCGAGTAGTCGGTGCACTGGACGTCCGTCCGGCCGTCCAGGCATTTGGCCACCGGAGTGGTCCAGTACCAGATCTGCTCCGCGTAGGCTTCGTCACCGGAGTGGTAGGTCTCGCAGTGCGCTTTGTCCTTGGTCAGATCGCACGCCTTGGGGTTGGCCGGCGATTCGCCGAAGTACTCCGCCACCGCCGCGTTGGCCTCGGGGCTGGCGATGTAGTCGAGCCACAGGTAGGCGCAGTTCTTGTTCTTGGACTCCGAACCGATCATCCACGTGTCCGACCAGCCGGTGGCGCCCTCTTCGGGGAGCAGGGTCTTCACATTGGTCCCGTTCTCGACGGCGATGTTGGCCCCGACCTGCCACGTGGTGCCCACCACGGTGCTGCCGCTGGCGAAGGCCTGGACCTCCTTAACGACGTCGCTCCAGTACTCGCCGATGTGCTTGCGTTGCTCCTTCAGCAGTTCAACGGCTGCCGCGAGCTGGTCCTTGTCCAGCGCGTAGGGGTTCTTGATCCCGAGTTCCGGCTTGTGCGCCATGAGGTACACGGCCGCGTCCGCGATGTAGATTGGCGAGTCGTACGCGGTGACCTTGCCGCTGTGCTGGGCGGCGTCGTCGAACACGGCCCGCCAGGACGTGGGCGCCGGGGTGA
Organism: Arthrobacter sp. 001422645; assembly: GCF_059816125.1. Classification (NCBI taxonomy): domain Bacteria; kingdom Bacillati; phylum Actinomycetota; class Actinomycetes; order Micrococcales; family Micrococcaceae; genus Arthrobacter; species Arthrobacter sp. 001422645. The sequence continues at coordinate 15,952 of NZ_JCBANT010000010.1, forward strand.
CGGTGTCCACGGAGTACATCAGCAGGTTGGCTCCCCAGCCATGCGGCATCCCGTAGTTTTGGCCGTCCACGGTGTTCCACGCTTTGTCCTTCAGGAACGGGTACACGTCGGCGTAGTTTTTCAGCAGGCTCATGTTGACGGGCTCCACGTCGTTGCCGGCAATCAGCCGCAGCGAAGCGTCGCCGGAGGCCGAGACGACGTCGTACTGGCCGGTGCGCATCAGGGTCACCGCTTCGTCCGAGGTGCCGAACGGCTTGAAGCTCACCTTGCATCCGGTCTGGGTCTCGAAGGGTGTCACCCAGTCGACGGCGGGGTCGTTGCTGCCGTCCTCGACGTAGCCCGGCCAGCCGAGGATGGAGAGCTGTCCTTCGCCGGCGCCGATTTCGGTCTTGACCGGCTGCGCGGACGGGCTGGCCGAGCCTCCGCCGGTGGTGCCGCAGCCTGCCAAGGCGAGGGCTGCCGCCGCGGCCACCCCAACCACGAGGGAGGCCCTATTCCTTGATGCCATGATCCTTACCTTTCGTTGGAGGGGTGAATCAGAAGCAGGCTCCGCGTGACGCCACGCCGACGTCAGGTGCCGGTGGACGACGGCAGCCAGACAGCGGCGTCGTCGTCCCAGCTCACCGTGACGCGCCGGTCCACAAGGTCCGCGTCGCCGCCGGGCAGCGTTTCCGGCGCCAGAACGACGACGGCGGGACCGCCGTCGAGCTGCACCCGCACCTGGGTGGCGTGCCCCACGTAGACGAGTGACGTGACGGTGCCGGGGCGGGAGGTGACGCCAGTGCGCGGTTCCGGGGCCGCCGTCCAGGACAGGCGCAGCCGTTCCGGCCGGATGCAGACCTGCTCCGCGCGGCCGTAGAGTTCCTGGGCGTGGGCGGCGTCGAAGATATTGGAGGTGCCCACGAAGTTGGCCACGAACGCCCCGCCCGGGCGCTCGTAGATCTCGTGCGCCGTCCCGATCTGTTCCACGCTCCCATTGTTGAAGACGCCGATCCGGTCGCTCATGGTCAGGGCTTCCTCCTGGTCATGGGTGACGAAGATGAAGGTGATGCCCAGGGAGCGCTGCAGTTCCTTGAGTTCCACCTGCATCTGCTGCCGGAGCTTGAGGTCCAGGGCGCCCAGCGGCTCATCCAGCAGCAGGACCTTCGGCTGCACCACCAGTGCACGGGCCAGCGCCACGCGCTGCCGCTGGCCGCCGGAAAGCTGGGCAGGCTTGCGTCCGAGAAACTTCCCCAGCTGCACGCGTTCCAGGGCTTCGCGGGCCCGCTCGTGGCGCTCCTTCCTGGCCATGCCGCGCACGCGCAGGCCGTAGGCGACGTTGTCGATGAGGGACATGTGCGGGAACAGCGCATAGTCCTGGAACACCGTGTTGAGGTCGCGTTCGAAGGGCGCCATCCCCGTGACGTCCTTGCCCTCAAGTTCGATGCTCCCCGAGGTGGGCAGCTCGAAGCCTGCGATTAGGCGCAGGACAGTGGTTTTGCCGGATCCCGACGGCCCCAGCATGGAGAAGAATTCACCCTGGCGGATGTCCAGGTCCACGGCGTTGACGGCGACGGTATCGCCGAAAACCTTGGTGAGTTTCCGCAGGCGGATCGCAGGAACCGCGTCCGATTGCGTCTGCCTGCCGGCGGCGAGCGTTTCGGTCATGGGATGCGCCCTAACTCCGTTGCCGGATCGTCTCAGATGCGACACAGCGGGGTGTGATCCAGGCCACAACAGGCTGCTGGGCCAAATACTATTACTCCATAGGTTTTGTGTATAGACCCCCGCGAAAGCCCGCATTAGGATGGCTTCAACCGGGGCGCGGGCAGCCCCCAGCGCCCGCTCCTGGTTCTGGAACCGCGACGCCAAAAACTGCCAGGGAGGCCCCGGATGCTGCTGACACCGCAGGGCGCCTCCCGGAGCCTGGCGGCCGTGTTCACGCCGATCAAATCTCGGGGCCTGGTGGATGAGGTGTGCGGCCGGATAGAACAGGCCGTGGAAACCGGGTTGCTCACCAGCGGCCAGCGGCTGCCCAACGAAACGGAACTGGCCGCCGCCCTGGGGGTCTCCGCGGTGACCGCCCGGGAGGCGCTGTCGCAGCTCCGGACCTCGGGCATCATCCGCACGGCCCGGGGCCGCAACGGCGGAAGCTTCATCGCGGATGACGTCCTGCCCTCCCGGGAACGCGCCCTGGACCAGCTCCGGGAACTGACCCGGCTCCAGATCAGTGACCTGGGACTGCACTACCAGGCCATTGCCGCAGCCTGCGCCAGCGTCGCCGCCCGGCGCTCCGACGCCGCGGACATGGCTACCTTGCGGTCCTTCATCCCCAGCACGGAGGTGGATCCGTTGCACTGGCGGCTGGCCCTCTCCGAGTTCCTGCTCGAGGTGGCCGCCATCGCCCGCTCGGCCAGGCTGGCCCGGGAACTGATCCGCCTGCAGGCAGACCTCGGCCCCCTGACGCTGCTGCCATGCGCCGACGCCGGATACCGTGCCAGGACCAGCGGCCTTCTCGAGGAGGTCGCGGCCGCCGTCGAAGCCCACCAGCCGGCGGCAGCGGAAGCCGCGGTGAAAGCCCTGGTGGCCGCCACCACGGACTGGTTGCTGACCGAGCAGTCCCAGCGCTACTGACCCCGTTCCTTCGAGCCAAGGACTCCCGATGCCTGAAACCACCGCCTCCCCGGACCCACTGACCCTGGACGCCGCCGGGGAGCTCGACGCCGCCGTCACCGGCATCGAGGGCAGGCTCGCGGCGTGGGCGTCGGAAACGGGAGCCCCACTGGCTGCGCTCTCCGCCAAAGTCACGGGCACCGCCGTTGACAAGCTCATCCGTCCGGTGGTCGAAGAACTGGTGCGGGCCCCCGACAGCTACGTTGCCGGCGCCGGCTTCCTCGCGAACGCAGGGCTGCTGGGGCCCGACCGCAGCTACATCGCCTGGTGGCAGGGCGAGGAGATGGAGCATGTGGACGCCCTCGCCAACTTCAGCCCCAACTCCATCAGCCGCTACGTCAAGTCCGAGTGGTTCCGCGTCCCGGTGGAAACCGGACAGGCCCACGTGACCGGGCCATACGTGGATTTCCTGTGCACCGACGAATACGTCCTGACCTTCACACACCCGGTGTTCTGCCGCCCGGACGGTCCGGTGGTGGGCATTGTGGGGATGGACGTCACCGTGCAGCGGCTGGAGCGCGGCGCCATGCCCGGCCTGCGCCGGATCGGCGAACGGGCCACGCTGGTGAACTCCGACGGCCGCGCCATCGTCTCGGCAGCCCCGGACATCGCCGCCGGGGACCTCGCCGCCGCCGAGGAGGGCTGCGGCGTTTATCCCGCGGGCCGCAAGTGCCGGATCTGGAGCGGCGCGACGGCGCTGTGACCTGACACTGCGGCCTGCCCTCGAGTGCTCCCCACCGGCTCCCTCGCCCTCGCAAGCTCGGCCAGGGAACCCTGCCGGCGTGGGCCCAACTGCCGTTTGAGGGTGCATAAGGGCATCTGCGGAGCACTTGATGCTGGCTACGACTTCTCCCCGGGCCGGCGGGTTCGCCCCGCCGCCGGGGCGTTGCTAAGCTGGAATGAAGGCCCCATCTTGGGCCTCCGGACGACGGATCAGTACCCGGCACGCGACAAGACTGGCCACAGGAGTAGTCATGTCGTGGTTAATTCTCATTCTTTCAGGCTCGTTGGAGGCCGTCTGGGCTGCAGCCCTGCACCGGACAGCGCAGGCCACGGGCCGCCGCCGGATTGCACCGGCCGCAGTCTTCCTCATTTCCGTCCTCGCAAGCACCGGCGGGCTGGCCATCGCCATGCAGTCCATCCCGACCGGAACCGCCTACGCCGTCTGGGTGGGCGTCGGTGTGGTGCTGACCTCGGCGTATGCCATGTTCACGCGCGTGGAACCGGCGACGGCGGCGCGGATCCTGCTGCTCGGCGGGATCGTCGCCTGCGTGGCCGGCCTGAAGCTGGTGGCGTAACCATGGCCGCGGACCGCACAGCGAAAATGACAAACAAAGCACCGGCCACCACGGTGGTCTGGCTCATCCTGCTCGCGTCCGCCGTGCTGGAGGCGGTCTGGGCCACGGCCCTGGGCCTCTCCGACGGCTTCACCCGGCCGCTGCCCACCCTCGTGTTCGCGCTGACCGCGACCCTGAGCATGGTGGGGCTGGGCCTGGCCGTGAAACGCATTCCGCTCGGCACGGCCTACGCCGTCTGGGTGGGGATCGGCGCGGCCCTGACGGTCGGCTGGGCGATGGTGACCGGCGTCGAACCGGCCAGCCCGCTCAAGCTGCTGTTCATCGCGGGCATTGTGGGCTGCGCGGCGGGCCTGAAGCTGCTGCCGGCCTCCCACGCTGAATCCCCCCGGATTTGAGCCAGTACGACGGTGTGTCCCGGCGACGCGCCGTCGTACCGGCACAGCGAGATTCAGAGGTGGGGAGAATCCGGCGACAAGGCCCGGAATAGCCGCGCGCCCATCGGAGTTCTTGGCTGGGACAACACTTCCGGCAGCGAATGGAGACCCAAGATGACGGCAGCATCAGTCCGGCTCGGCGACGGTTTGACGGTGAGTCCGCTGGGGTTCGGCGGCATGGCACTGACCCCGGTGTACGGGGATGTGGATCCGGCCAAGGCCCTGCGGACCCTGCACCACGCGGTGGATGCCGGCGTCAGCTTTATCGACACGGCGGACATCTACGGCGGCGGCAGCAATGAGGAACTGATCGCCAGGCTTCTCAAGGAACGCCGCGGCGAGGTGCAGCTGGCCACCAAGTTTGGCCTGGTGGGCACCCCGTCGACCGGCTACTCCGATATCCGGGGCGACGCCGACTATGTGCGGCAGGCGGTGGACCGGAGCCTGCGCCGGCTGGGCACCGACACCATCGACCTGTACTACATGCACCGCCGTGACCTCCGCGTTCCGATAGTGGAAACCGTGGAGGCCATGGCGGGGCTGGTGCAGGCCGGCAAGGTGCGGCACCTTGGCCTGTCGGAAGTGACGGCCGAGGAGCTGCGTGATGCCAGCAGCGTCCACCCGATCGCCGCGGTCCAGAGCGAATGGTCCATCTGGAGCCGCGACGTGGAACGCAGCGTTGTTCCCGCGGCGGCCGAACTCGGCGTGGGTTTTGTGCCTTACTCGCCGCTGGGCCGGGGATTCCTCACCGGCACCGTTGACGCGGCGTCACTGGGCAGCAACGACTTCCGCCGCAACATCCCCCGCTTCGCCGAAGCGGCGCTGGACGCCAACCAGGGCGTGGTCGCCGCCGTGCAGGCCGTCGCCGCCGAGATCACCGTCTCCGGTCAGGCTGCAACCCCCGCCCAGGTGGCCTTGGCCTGGCTGCTCGCCCAGGGCAGGAAGCTGGGACTGCCCGTGGTCCCCATCCCCGGCACCCGCAAAGCGGCCCGGATCGACGAGAACCTCGGCGCCTTGAAACTCGACTTCACCGCGGCGCAACTGGAGAAGCTCGACGCCGCCGCGGACGCCGTCGTCGGCTCCCGCTCCGCGGACCCCAACTGGGTATCCGAGGGCCGTGAATAGCGTCTTTCGTAGACTGAAGCCCATGGACTCGCTCATTCACTCATTACGTGACATCACCATCCGCCGGATTTCGGTCAGCGAGATGGACAACAACGTGTACTTGCTCACCGGCAAGGCATCGGGCGCGCAACTCCTGATCGATGCGGCCGATGATCTGGCCGCCATCCAAGGGCTGCTGGCCGACGCCGCCGCGGATACCTCCGCGACGCCGAAGCTGGCGCTGATTGCCACCACCCACCAGCACTGGGACCATGTCCGTGCGCTGCCGGGCCTGGTGGAAGCCACCGGCGTGAAGACGGCGGCCGGGACGGACGATGCCGCCGAGCTGCCGGTGCCGGTGGATGTACTGCTGGATCACGGGGACGTCGGCAACTTCGACGGCTTCGACGTGACGGCAGTGCACCTGCGCGGCCACACCCCGGGGTCGATCGCGCTGGTGTACCAGGACCCGGAGGGCCCGGCGCATATCTTCTCCGGCGACTCGCTGTTCCCCGGCGGCGTGGGCAACACGCAGCAGGATCCCGAGCGGTTCGCGCAGCTGGTCAGCGATGTCAGCGAGCGGTTGTTCGACGTGTACCCGGATGACACGGTGGTGCACCCGGGCCACGGCAAGCCCACCACCCTGGGTGCGGAACGCCCACACCTGGAGGAGTGGCGCGCCCGCGGCTGGTAGCTGGCGCTGCGCTTTCAGACTGGCGCTGCGCTTTCGGACGGACGCTGCGGGAATCCCCGTAGCGTCCGTCCGTTTGCGTAGCGGAAAGCCTGGGGCCACGACCGCCGGGTTCCCTGACCGAGCTTGCGAGGTTAGGGAGCGGTTGGGGATTAGCGGCTGCGGCGTTCGTTCGACGCCGGGGCTGACGCGCGGCGGGGTCCGCCGCTGCGTGCCGGACGGCCTTCGCCGGAGCGGCCGTTGCCGCCGCCTGCGTAGGATCCGCCCGAGGTGCCGCCGGTGTTGGAGGACCAGACAGCCGCGTTGCCACCGGCGTTGCCGGTCTTGGCGCCGGCAGCTGCACGCTGGCCCGTTGCCGGACGTCCGCCACGCTGGCCGCCGGTTGCGCCACCCGTGCGGGGAGCGCCACCCGTACGGGGTGAGCCGCTGCGCTGTGCGCCGCTGCGGGGAGCCGAGGCGCCCCGGGCGTCGCTGCGTCCTTCTGCTGCGCGACCGTCGGAACCGCGGCCGGCCGACGCGCGGCCGCCTGCGGCTGGAACATCGTTGCGGTGGGCGCCGTACGACGTCGAGCGGGCGCGGGCGCTTCGGCGCTCGGCGCGCTCGGCATCCATCCGGTCCTCGTTCCGCTCGATGACACGCTCTGCAGCGTTGCGGGCAGCGGCCTGGCCTTCGTAGGCCACGGCGCGGCGCTCGGCGCGGGGAAGATCGGTGCGGGGAGCCTCGGCTCCGACACGTCCGCGTCCGCCACGGCCGCCCCGGCCACCCGCGGTGGGTGCAGCCTGGGTGGTGCGGCGGGCGCGCTTGCGCTCGGCGTTGGCACCGGTGGAGCTGCCGCCGCCCTGGTTGGACTTGGCGGCCAGCAGCGCGGCGCGGGTGCGCGGATCGATCTTGTCGGCCATTTCGCCCACCAGTTCTGCAACCAGCGGGGAGTTGGCGGTGACGCGTTCGAAGTTGACCTCTACACCGGCAGCCTTCATGAGCTTCTTGACGTCGGACTGCTGCTCCGGCAGGGTCAGCGTGACCACGGTGCCGTCGGAGCCGGCGCGGGCGGTACGGCCCGAGCGGTGCAGGTAGGCCTTGTGCTCCGTGGGCGGATCCACGTGGATGACCAGCTCGACGTCGTCGACGTGGACGCCGCGGGCGGCGACGTCGGTGGCGACCAGGACGCGGACCTCACCCGAGGAGAACTCGGCCAGGTTGCGGTCACGGGCGTTCTGCGAGAGGTTGCCGTGAAGGTCGACGGCGGGGATGCCGGCGTCCGTCAGGGTCTTGGCAAGCTTGCGGGCGTGGTGCTTGGTGCGCAGGAAGAGCACGCGGCGGCCGGAACCCGAGGCGAGCTCGACGATCAGCTGCTTCTTCACGGTCTGGTCGTTGACCACCAGGACGTGGTGTTCCATGGTGGTCACGGCGGCCTGCGACTCATCCACGGCGTGGGTCAGCGGGTTCGACAGGTAGCGCTGGACGATCTTGTCCACACCGTTGTCCAGGGTGGCGGAGAACAGCAGGCGCTGGCCCTGGCTGGGGGTCATGTCCATCAGCTTCTTGACCACGGGGAGGAAGCCGAGGTCGGCCATGTGGTCGGCCTCGTCCAGCACGGTGATCTCGACGCCTTCGAGGGTCAGGATGCGCTGGCGGATCAGGTCCTCAAGGCGTCCCGGGCAGGCAATGACGATGTCGACGCCGGCGCGCAGTGCCTTTTCCTGGCGGGCCTGGGAGATGCCGCCGTAGATCACAGTGGTGTTCAGGCCCATGGCCTTGGCCATCGGCTCGATGGTCGCGTTGATCTGGGTGGCCAGTTCACGGGTCGGCGCGAGGACCAGGCCCATCGGGCGGCCGGGCTTGCGGAAGTGCTTGGCTTCCCGCTCAGCGAGTCGCGCTACAAGCGGGATGGCGAAGGCGATGGTCTTGCCGGAGCCGGTGCGGCCGCGGCCCAGGACGTCGCGTCCGGCCAGCGTGTCCGGCAGGGTCTTGACCTGGATGGGGAACGGTTCCACGATCCCCTGGGCGGTGAGGGTGTCGGCCAGAGCCTTGGGCGTGCCGAGGGCAGCAAAAGTAGTCATAGGTTTCAAAGGTCTTTCAGGCGGTATCCATGCGGATATCGGCCCCCGGTGCCGGTTGGCCCAAGGGTTCGCCGAAGAAAAGTCAGGTGATCAACCGGGCTGCTACCAACCTTGCGGCAGTAGCGGCCGGGACCAAATAGAACGCGTTCATCGACGCAGGATGTGCCTCTCACATGAAAAAATCCCACTCCCTGTGACGGAATCCGTAAGGAATCCAGCAGGGGAACCGGTTGATGAACCGGACCGATCATTCAAGACCAAAGTGGGCATCACTGCACATCAAGTTCCCTCAGTCTATCATCCGGCGAGGCCAGGGCCGTTTCCGCCCGCTCAGGGCACCAGTGCGGGCGCCTGGAACAGCGGAACGTGTGACGCCGGGCGCACGGCCTCCGGCGCCTCCACCGCTGGCAGCCCACGCAGCACGCTCCCTGCCGCTGCGCCGCGCCCGGCCGCCGCGCCGTAGGTACTACCCGCCGCGCCAGACGTGGCCGCCGGAGCCGCCACGCGCACGATCACCAGAGCCTCGGAATCGATCAGCCGCCGGGTTCCGGTCCGCTCATCCAGGATCCAGAACAGGTCCGTCGCCGCAACAGTCCGGACCACCTCGCCCCGATGGAAGAGTCTGCCGTTGTGCCACGCTTCAATCTGGTCCCCCACCGACAACTCCCCACACGATTGAACCTGCCGCGATACCTCTGCAGTCATGGCCTGCTCCTTCCCCGGATCCGGATTCACCCCAGTGTCATTCCGCTCTCCGGCTCCAGCCTCCACCAGAAAGGTTTCGACGGCGTTTCCGTGGGGTGATTTTCTCGTGTCGCCTTCAGGCTGGTTTCGCGGGCAGCCTTCCCCTGCCATGATGCGGGAAACGGCCCAGCCCGACACCTACAGACCTGCGAGGACAACCATGGCGGAGCGCACCCAGCCCGATGACAACAGCGACGTCAGTGCGGCCCAGATGTGGGACGAGATGTACCGCAGCCGGGCCAGGATCTGGAGCGGCGAGCCGAACCCGCAGCTGATCGCCGAGGCCGCGCCGCTTCCGCCCGGGACGGCCCTGGACTTGGGCTGCGGCGAGGGCGCGGACGCCATCTGGCTCGCCAGCCGCGGCTGGAAGGTCACCGCCGTCGACGTCTCCGCCGTCGCGCTGGAACGGGCCGAAGCGCACGCGCAGGAACGCGGCCAGGGCGGGAACATCACGTGGGTGTGGCAGGATCTCGCCGCCTGGGTGCCCGGGGAGCTCTTCGATCTGGTGACGGCGCAGTTCCTGCATTCCACCGTAATGCCCCGGCAGCAGGCCCTGCAGCTCGCCGCCGCGGCCGTGCGCACCGGCGGCACGCTGCTGGTTGTGGGCCACCACCCGGACGGGCTGCCGCCGTGGGGGCAACACCATAATCATGGGCTGGAGCGGTTCTACACGGCTGAGCAGCTGGCCCGCGAACTGGGCCTTGAGTCACCAGACTGGCGGCTCGACGTCGTCGACACCCGGCACCGCAGCGCCACCGGACCCGACGGAGCGGCTGCCGCGCTGACGGACGCCGTGCTGCGCGCCACCCGCCTCGCCGCCCGCTGAGTTAGCAGCGGAAGCGCGTCATCCGCCGTCGACGTCGCCGATTCGGAGGCATGTGACACAGCTCACCCCAATTGGACCGTGAGGTTTCCCGTGCGGGCACCGTCTTACTTGGGACGGCGCCACCGGGCGCCCCCGATCCGATCAGGAGTGATTGCATTGACGATCCAGACGCACACGCCCGCAGATGTTGCCCCTAAAAACGCTCCGGCAAACACCACAAAGGCCCCCGCGCCAGCCGCCCGCCAAAGTGCCGGCCCGGACGGCCGCGGCGCCACCACGGTCGCCGACGGCGTTGTGGCCAAGATCGCCGGCATCGCGATCCAGGAGATCGACGGCGTCTACGCGCTGGGCGGCGGAGCTGCCCGGGCGCTGGGCAACCTGCGGGAAAAGGTCGGGCAGAAGGACCTGACCCAGGGCGTCAGTGTGGAAGTCGGCCAGACCCAGGTGGCGGTCGACGTCACCCTGGTGGTCGAGTACCCGCACCCCCTTCAGCAGGTCGCGGACACCGCCCGCGACGCCGTCTACCGGGCCATCGAGGACCTCGTCGGCATGGAGGTCACTGAAGTAAACGTCACCATCACGGACATCCACGTCCCGTCCGACGACGACGCTGACGACGCCGCCCTTGCTGAGCCGAGGGTGGCATGAACCCCACCGTCACCGGCATGGCCGTCGGCGCCGTCCTCGCCGTTGTGGCCCTTGCGTTCGGCTTCTGGGGCTTCCTGCTCGCGGCGCTCCTGATGGGAATCGGCGCTGTGCTGGGCCGCACTGCCGAAGGACGGCTGGACCTGGGCGGGGTCATCGACGCACTGCGCGGCAAGCGCTCTTCCGTATGACGCGCGCGGGCCACACCCGGATTACCCAGGCGGCCCTGCTGCGCACGGTGGAAGCCATCACGGCCCGGGCCTTTGGTGTTCAAGCCTCCGGGGTCTCGGCCAGACTGGACGACGATTCCGGCAAGCTCGGGGTCGCCGTGTCGGTGCCGCTGGCGCTCCCGTCCTTGCTGGAACCGCGGACGGCAGCCGGCCAGAGCATTGTGGACCGGTCCCGCGAAGCACGGTCCGCCATCATCCGCGAGGGCCTCGCCATCACCGGAATGATGCTGGGACGCGTCGACATCCGGCTGCTCGCGGGAAAGCATCCCGCGCCGGCCGGAACGGTCGGCCCGACGCAAATCCGACGCCAGGAAGGAACGGCCCAGTGAACGCGGAACGAACCAAGCGGCGCCTGATACGCCGGGAAACCCATTCCTCACGGGCCGCGGCCTCCATTGCGGCGGCCGCCGTGCTCGCCGCAGGATTCCTGTGGCTGGCGTCCGAAGCCGTGCTGGCGCTGCTCGGCGGGAACGCGCTGCTGGCTGGTCCCGCGCAGCTGGGGCGGTGGCTCGCAGGGATTCCCGCCGCCACCCTCCCGGCCGGCCTGATGGCCGCCGGGGCAGGAATGGCGCTACTCGGCGTCCTCCTGCTGGGCACCGCCCTCCGGGCCGGCCGCCTCCCGCGGCACGCCCTGGACAGCGAGCGCAGCGCCATCGTGGCGGATGACGACGTCATCGCCGCGGCCCTATCCGCCCGGGCACGCCGCACCGCTGGCCTTGCCCCGGGACAGGTCACCACCACCGTCGGGCACCGTTCCGTCCATGTCCGGGTCCGGCCGACGTCGGGCCTGCCGGCGGACGGGGCTGCCATCAGCGCAGCGGTGGCGAGCGAACTCGCCAGCTACGCGATGGACCGCCGGATCGCACCGCGCGTCACCATCAGCAGGGAAGGGGTGCTGGGGCAATGAGCCAGACCAACAGAACACGCAACCGCATTCTCCTGGCACTGCTGGGTCTGGTGCTGCTGGCGGCAGGTGCGCTGACCGCCGCGGCCGGCGTCGTCCCCGAGGTCTCGGCAGCCTGGACCTCGACGGCGGCATCCGGCCTTGACCGGTCCAGCGAGCTGCTGGCGACGGCATCGCTCCCCGGCGCGGCCCGGAGCTGGTGGGCCGTTGGTCCCGTTGCCGGGCTCGTCCTGGCCGCGGCTCTCAGCGCCGCCTGGCTGGCATCGCAGGGCGGAGGCAGGACGCCCCGCGCCGCCACTGACGTTGACGGGGACCGCGGCAGCACCGTCGTGGACATCGGGTTCGTCGCCGCGTGCGTCAGCGAAGCTCTCGCCGGCAACCGCCAGGTGCTCGGCACCTCGGTGTCGGCCTGGCGCGTTCACGGCACGACGGGCCTGCGGCTGGGGCTTGAGGCACGGAAAGGCGCGTCCCCGCGGGAGATCGCCGACACGGCAGAGGAACTGGTGCTGGGTTTGGACCGGCTGCTGGGCCATCCGGTTCCCGTCCTGGTTCGAATCACCAGCGGCACGCGATCCAGGCTGGCCGGAGTTAAACGCGTGCGCTGACCGCCGGGGACGCAGCGCACCACCGATAGACCGCTACATCAAGGAATCACCGGAAGGCAAGATCATGGCAATGGACTACAAGGTCAACAACACGGTCATCAACCACCTCGGCGCGGCCAAGGAAGGTGCCGGCAGGCTCACCGGCAACGACGAGCTCAAGCGTGAGGGCCAGCATGACCAGGTCCAGGCCAAACTGCAGGAGGCAGGCGAGAAGGTGAAGGACGCGGCGGCGGACGCCGGGGAAAACATCAAGGACGCCGCCCGCAAGCTCAAGCAGGGCTTCAGCCGGGACTAGGTTGCGCACCGGAGCGGTTCCGCCACCGCGGAGCCGCTCCGCGCATTGCACCGCCGCTGAAGACGCCTCCCTCCCGAAGACGCCTCTGGCGGGCCCGATCGTATGAAAGCAGGGAAACGTGACTGGTTCCCCACCGGCGCCGGACCATTTTGACCTCGTTCCCGACGCGCTGCTCGCGGGACGGGCGGCCGACGGCGACACCGTCGCCTTCGAGGCCCTGGCCCGGCGCCACGGTCCCCTGATGCGCGCGTCCGCACGCCGCCTTACCGGCTCCCTCGCCGACGCCGATGATGTGGTGCAGGAATCGCTGGTCCAGGCGTGGAAGCAGCTGGATACCCTGCGCGACGGTGACGCCGTAAAAAGCTGGCTGCTTCGGATTACCGCCAGCCGCAGCATCGACCAAGTACGCCGCCGAAAAAACCATTCCGACCTCAGCGACCTCGACCAACGGCTGGCCGCCGGGTCCGGGCTTGCAGGGGGCGGCGCGGCTGGGGCCGGAAATCCCGAAGCCGCGGCCCTGAGCGACTCCCGGATGGAGGCGCTGAAGGCGGCCGTGGCCGCCTTGCCCGAGGAGCAGCGGCGGTGTTGGGTGCTGAAACAATTCAATGACCAGAGCTATGAGGAAATCGCGCAGACTTTGAACATCAGCGTTGCCAGCGTTCGCGGCCGCCTGGCCCGGGCCCGGGTTGCCCTGGCCCGCGAAATGGAGGGATGGCGATGAGCGCTTCCGGCGACAACTTCGAGTGCGGACACAGCCTCGAGGAGCTAAGCATCTACCTGGATACGGGCGAGTTCAGCGATCCGGGCCACCTGACCGAATGCCCCGAGTGCCAGTCCGGGCTGGCCGCGCTGCGCCGTCTGGCCGCCCTGGGCGATGAGCTGGTCAGCGCCGACATTGCCGCGGCCGGCAGCGGAACGGACGACTGGATGCAGTCCATCCTGGACAATCTGCGGCTGGAGCTGCGGCCCGGCAGGGACATTCCCGTGCGCCCTGACACCCCGGGGGACATCCTGACCGAAACGGAAGGCTCGATTTCCGCTCTCATCCGCTCCGCCGCTGATTCCCTTCCCGGGACGGCCGCCGGCAAATGCCGGCTCGACGGAGACGTCAGCACACCGGGGTCCCCCATCACAGTGCGCGTCGACGTGGCAGTCGTCTTCGGACATCCGCTGGAAGAACGGGCCGACGCCCTCCGACGCGGCATAGCAGCGACGCTCGCCCGGCACACCGAACTCAACATCGCAGCAATCGACGTGACGGTCGCCGATGTCCTTGAACCCGGGTTTCCCGGGCCTGCTGCCGGACCAGCCCGCCCGTCCGAGTCCTCCGAGGAGAAGCCATGAACCAGTCCCTTCTTCCCGGGGACACCACACCCGCGGGCCTGGCCGCCGCACTGCGCGACGTGATCCTGGACGTCGACGGCGTCGCCGAGGTGTTCCCAGCCCGGCCGCTGTGGCAGAACATCGCCGGTGCGGCCCGCTCGGCGGTGACAGGGGAACCTCTGCCGGTTGTGCAGGTCGAGTTCGACGGGGAGGCAGTGGACGTCTTGACGCGCATCGGCGTCAGCACCGCCCTCCCTGCTCCTGCCGTGGCCAGGTCCGTGGCGGCGGCCATCCGGGAGCATCTGGGCTCGCGGACCGCTACCGTCCGGGTGCAGCTTGTCCAGGTCCGCTAGAGACGGCGTCCCGTCGACTTCGCCTATTTCCCAGGCCCCCGGCGGTTTCAGATATGACATGGGACACGGGACGACAACTGAGGCAAGGTTTGTCGACAGATGTCGAGCACGTGACGGCGGCGCACACCCGGCCCGCGGTGCGCGCCGGCCCGGCAGCGGCGGGCTGCTGCCGGCGTCGGGAATTCCCGGACTCGCACCGGAGAAAGCATTCTTCCGGCCCGATCGGGACGGCTCCCGCAACGCCGGCAGGCCCCGCCGCGGGACGCACGACGGCGCCCGGCCGCCGGTCGGCGGCGTCGCGGGGTCCCCCGGATCCCGCCCGTACGCTTAATCCACACGACAAAGTGTTACCTCCGTCACACCTTCGATGGATCCGTGCGGGCCCCGGCGGAATGTCCTCCGCCCGCGGCCCGCCTGTAACAAGGAAGAAGCCTAATGTCTGAACGCACCACCACGGCTGTCCCGAATACCGCCCAGGAGTCCCCCAGCAGCCAAGGCCAGGAACCGCACCTCGCCCGCGCCCTGGGCAACCGCCACATCCAGCTGCTGGCCATCGGCGGCGCGATCGGCACCGGATTGTTCATGGGCTCCGGCAAGACCATCTCGCTGGCCGGCCCGTCCGTCATTTTCGTCTACATGATCATCGGCTTCATGCTGTTCTTCGTCATGCGGGCCATGGGCGAGATCCTGCTCTCCAACTTGAACTACAAGTCCTTCAGCGACTTCGCCGGCGACCTCCTGGGCCCCTGGGCGGGCTTCTTCACCGGCTGGTCCTACTGGTTCTTCTGGGTGGTGACAGGCGTGGCCGACATCGTCGCGATCGCCGGGTACGTGGACAAACTCGCCCCCGGCACGCCGCTGTGGATCCCTGCCCTGATCACGCCGGTTGTGCTGATCCTGCTGAACCTCCCCACCGTCAAGGCCTTCGGCGAAGCCGAATTCTGGTTCGCCATCATCAAGGTGGTGGCCATCCTCGCGCTGATCGGCACCGGCATCGTTATGATCGCCACGAACTTCACCTCCCCCAACGGCGCGGTGGCGAGCCTGGCCAACATGTGGAACGACGGCGGCATGTTCCCGCACGGCATGTTCGGGTTCATCCTTGGCTTCCAGATCGCCATCTTTGCCTTCGCCGGCATCGAGCTGGTGGGCACCGCGGCAGCAGAAACCAAGAACCCCGAGAAGAACCTGCCCCGCGCCATCAACTCCATCCCCATCCGGGTCCTGCTGTTCTACGTGGGCGCCCTGGTGGTCATCATGGCGGTCAACCCGTGGCGCACCATCGATGCCGCCAGCAGCCCCTTCATCGGCATGTTCACCCTGGCCGGACTCGGAATCGCCGCGGTGGTCATCAACCTGGTGGTGCTCACTTCCGCGGCTTCCAGCGCCAACTCCGGCATCTACTCGACCTCGCGCATGGTCTACGGCCTGGCCCAGGACGGCAATGCCCCGAAGGCCTTCGGGAAGCTCAGCATCCGCAAGGTTCCGCAGAACGCCCTGCTGTTCTCCTGCATCTTCCTGCTGGCGGGCCTGGTCCTGCTCTACTCGGGTGACTCCGTGATCGGGGCCTTCACCGTGGTCACCTCGGTGGCGTCCGTGCTCACCATGTTCGTCTGGTCCATGATCCTGATCAGCTACATCGTGTTCCGCCGCCGCCGTCCCGAGCTGCACGCGGCCTCGAAGTTCAAGATGCCCGGCTCGGGCTTTATGCCCTACGTGGTGCTCGCCTTCTTCGGCTTCATGCTGGTGGCACTTGGCCAAGCCGATGACACCCGGCTCGCGCTACTGGTAGCACCGATCTGGTTCATGCTGCTCGGCGGTGCCTGGTACTTCAACCGGCAGACGCCGCTCCAGCAGGCCCGGATGGCGGAATGGAAGGCAATTCGCGACGCCGAAAAAGTCCCCGTAGCGGGTTAGGCGGCACCCGCCTGCCCGGAAGGGCACACCCCCGGGAGCTCCGGCCGGATCCAACCGGCCGGGGCTCCCGTCGTCGCGCCGGCCTACCGGCGCCCGGCGACCCGCGGGGCGACCACAACGGCTGCAACGCCGATCACCGCTGTGAGGGCGAAGACGCCGCCGAAGGACGCCGCCGTCGTCGGGAACGCGGCAAAGATGATCCCAGTGGTGGCGAGGGACAGCGCGCCGCCGAGTGAATCGGAAATGGACATCGCCGAGCTGTTGAAGCCCTCGTTCTCCCGGCTGGACAGGGCCAGGGTCATGACGCTCAGGCGCGCGTACATCAGCCCCATGCCGCCCCCGGCGAACACCCAGGCGGCGATCGCGACGGCGGCCGGCCAACTGAGGAGCGTGGTCACCAGCACCAGGACGACGGCGCCGAGGACGAGTGCCGCTCCAATCCGGACCGCGCGGCGGTGATCAAGCCGCGTCCCGAGCCGGCCCTGGACCGCCGAACCGGCGGCCCAGGAAACGGCTCCGCCCGTAAGCGCCAGGCCGGCGAAGGTGGGCGAAAAATCGTAGCGTTCCACCAGCAGATAGGGCAGATACACCTCGGCGCCGAAGAACGCGGCAGAAGCCAGGCCGCGCGTGAGGATAACGCTGGGGAGGCCGCGGCGGGCCGTCAGGGTGCCCTGCGGCACCAGCGGGCGGACGGCGATGAGGGCCACGGCTACGGCCGCCACAGCCACGACGCCGCCTGCCACCGGAACCCGGGCGGAGAGGTTCAGGCCGAGCACGGCGAGCGCCGCGAGGGCGGCCCAGGCCAGCCTGAAGGAGCCCGAGGGCTTGCGCGGGGCAGGAGTGGGCATGTCCTCCGGCGCGGACGTGCCCCGGGTTCGGGCTGGGGTTCCGTGCGGGGTACTGCCTGGAGCTCCGCGCAGGCCGCGCAGCGCCGGCACAATCATCAGCAACGCGGGAACCACAAGCCCCACGACGCCAAGGAACACCCAGTGCCAGCTGGCCATCTGCGCCACGACGCCCGCGGCGAAGGGTCCCACCAGCGAGGGAATCACCCAGGCCGCCGAAAACGCGGCAAAGATCTTCGGGTGCAGCACGGGCGGATAGACCCGGGCGATCACCACATACAGTGCCACGGTCATGGCGCCGCCGCCCAGGCCCTGGACCAGCCGGCCCGCCACGAGGGCCGGCATGGTCGCTGCTGTTCCGGCGATCAGCAGACCCAGCACAAACATGACCACGGACGCGTACAGCGGCCCCACCGGGCCGCGCCTGTCGGACCAGTTGCCGGCCGCCACCATACCGATGACCCCGGTGGCGAGTGGGCCGGCGAACGCCAGGGCGTAGAGGGCGGCCCCGTCCAGCTCCCGGCTGACCAGCGGCATGATCGTGGTCACCGCCAGGGATTCGAAGGCGGCCAGAAATACGAGGGCGCAGGCTCCCAGGGTCACCAGGAGGTAGTTGCGGTGGAAGATGCCGGCTGATTCGAGAGTCGGCGCGGGGGTGGTTCGGGGCAAGGTGGCGGCCTGATCGGTGGTGATGGACGGGCGAGTGAAACCCGCGGAGCCGGGACGTTCGACTCAAGGGGAAGCATGCCACAGCCGGCGGCCGGGACGCAGCCCCCGCCGGGCGGCCGCGGTCTATACTCGCGGGAAGACCGCGGCGACAAGGACGCAATGACGTGACTGAACGAATCGGAATCATCGGTGGCGGGATTGTTGGCATCGCGCTGGCACGCGCCCTTGCCCGGGCCGGGACCGGTGACGTCACGGTCCTTGAGAAGGAGCACCGGCTGGCCGCCCACCAGACCGGCCACAACTCGGGAGTCGTACATGCAGGCCTCTACTACGCCGAGGGGTCACTGAAAGCGCAGCTGTGTGTTGCCGGGCGCGCCGCCCTGCGGGACTTCTGCCTGCAGAAGAACCTTCCGTACCGGGAAGTCGGCAAGCTGGTGGTTGCAGTCGACGAGTCCGAGCTGCCTGCCCTGGCCGACCTCGAAAGGCGGTCCCGGGCGAACGGCGTGCCCGGCCTGGCCCGGATCAGTGGCACCGCGCGGCTGCACGAGATCGAACCGCACGTTACAGGGGTGGCAGCGGTCCATTCGCCGCACACCGCCGTCGTCGATTTCGCGGCGATTACCGAAGCGATGGGCCAGGACGTGCGAACGGCCGGCGGCACCATCCTGCTCGGACAGGAAGTGGTTGCGATGGCCGTCGAAGGCGGCACCGTACGGGTAGGAACCGCCGGGGCCGAGCACGTCTTCGACCGGGTGATCGCCTGCGCGGGCTTGCAGTCGGACGTGGTTGCCGGCCTGGTGGGCGCCGACCCCTCGCCGAAAATCCTCCCCTTCCGGGGTGAATACTGGTCGCTCAACCCGGAGCGGAACCACCTGGTGCAGGGGATGATCTACCCGGTGCCGGACCCCCGGTTCCCGTTCCTCGGCGTGCACTTCACCCGCGGCGTGTACGACGACGTGCACGTGGGTCCCAATGCCGTCCCGGCGCTCGCCCGCGAGGGCTACGGCTGGCTCTCGGTCTCCGTGAAGGACACCTGGGAGTCGGTGCGGTGGCCCGGAGCCGGCCCGCTGGCGAGAAAGCACTGGCGGATGGGTGCCGACGAGATCAGCGCGTCACTCTTCAAATCGGCCTACTACCGGAAGGCCCGGCGCTTCATCCCCGAACTCACCATGGCGGACCTGACGGCGAAGACGGCTTCCGGTGTGCGGGCCCAGGCCTGGGGCCGCGACGGGTCCCTCGTGGACGACTTCGCCGTGGACCAGGTGGGGCCCGTGACACTGCTGAGGAATGCGCCGTCGCCCGCGGCCACGTCCTGCCTGGCCATCGCGGACTACCTCATCGACCAGTACCTGCGGGTCCGGAGGCCTTAGAAGTTGGCGCAGGGATGGATCCGGGAGCTTCAGGGCCTGTCGTGGAACCTGGTTCCCGTCCTCACCGTGCTGGGCGGAGTCACCGGATGGATGCTTACCGGCCCCCGCCACCCCCGCCACTGAGTAGGCGCTGAGTATGCGCTGAGCCGCCGCCCGGCGTCAGCCGCCGATGAACCGGTTCCGCCCGGCACGGTAGCCGAATACCGCGGCCAGTGAGCCCACGACGAGGAACAGCACGCCTGCCGCCGCGAAAGACCCCGTGGCCTGATGCAATTGCCCCACCATCAAAGTGCCGGTGGAGCCCACGCCGTAGCCCACGCCCTGCATCATGCCGGACAGGTGAGCCGCGGTGTGCCCGTCCCGGGTGCGGACCATGATCATGGTCAGCGCGACGGCGGTCAGGCTGCCCTGGCCCAGGCCCAGCAGCCCGGTCCACAGCCAGATCAGCTCCAGCGGACCGAAAACGCTCAGCGCGAAGCCGGCACCGGTCATCAGCGCCACCACGGTATTGATGCCGCGCTGGTCCCGGAACCGGGTGGCGAGCGCCGGCGCAAACAGTGACCCCAGCATCTGCAGCACGATCGAGACGGAGACGATCACCCCGGCCGTGCCGCCGTCCACACCGCGTTCGCGCAGGATCGGCGCCAGCCAGGCAAACACACTGAAGGACATCATCGCCTGCAGCACCATGAAGATGGTCACCTGCCAGGCGATGCCCGAGCGCCACACGTTCACGCCGCCGTGCGAAGTCCGCTGCCGGCCGTGGCGCTGCCGGACCGCGACCGGCAGGAACAGCAGCAGAACGACGCCGGCGGGCAGCGCCCAGAACCGCAGCGCCGCGGTCCACTCCCCCGTCGCGCTGAACACCGGATAGGTGAAACCGGCGCCGAGGGCCGCGGAGGCGCAGATCGCCGTGGTGTAGAGTCCGCCCATCAGTCCGAGCCGGTGCGGGAAGTCCCGCTTCACCAGGCCGGGCAGCAGCACGTTGCAGAGCGCGATCGCGGCACCGCAGGCCGCCGTCCCGGCCAGCAGCGCGGGGAGGTGTCCGGCGTCGCCGGCGTCCAGGGGCCGCAGCAGCAGTCCGGCCGTGAGCACCGCCATGGCGCCCAGCAGCACACGTTCGGCGCCGAAGCGGCGGGCCAGGATGGGCGCCAGCGGCGCGAAGACTCCCAGCAGCGTCACCGGCACGGTGGTGAGGACCACCACCGCCCAGCCCGGCAGCCCGGCGTCGGCCGTCACCTCCGGAAGCACCGCAGAGAAACTGGAGAAGACCGTACGAAGGTTCAGCCCGATCAGGACAAGGCACACACCGAGGTAGGCCAGTGCGCGGCGGCTGGCCACCCGCGTGGGTTCCGCCGCGGGGACGTCGTCAATTTCGGCGTCCACCAGCATGCCCGGGCGGTCCCGGTCCTCAATGCCGGTGACGGCGGATTCCTGGGCGTTCTTCGGTACAGTCACGGACCCATTCTGGCAGGCTCGTCGCCGCAAGCGTTGTCAACAGCGGCCATGTCAACAGCGCACTCGCGGCCGTCCCGTCACCTCCGGCTGATGAGCAGGTAGCGTTCGTCGCTGATCTCCTTTCCCCACAGCGCCGGGTCGGTCAGCGGAACGACGTCGGCGTGGCGGCGGTGCCGGAGGACAAGTTCCTGGCATGTCCCCGACGGAATGCCGGCACCGGCGCCCCACAGTCCTTCCACTAAGAGCATCGTTCCGGGGGTCCGCAGGAGCCGCGTCCACCGGCCGAGGGCGTCGTCCGGATCCGGGAGCGCCCACAGCACGTGGCGGACCAGCACAACGTCGCAGCTTGCCGGCGGGTACGGCGGTTCAGAAGCGTCACCCTGCCGGAACTCAACCGCTGCCGGACGCCCGGCGCTGGCTGCTTCGGCGGCCTTGGCACGGGCGGCTTCCACCATCCGGCCGGAGAGGTCCAGGCCCCTGACGCGGTGCCCCGCCTCCGCCAGCAGCACGGACAAGCTGCCGGTCCCGCAGCCCAAGTCCGCCACCTCGCTGCCGGGCAGCGGAATGAGCGGCAGGACAAGCTCCGCCCACGCCCGGCGGACGCCGGGATCCAGCAGGCCATGATCGGCTTCCCGGTCGAAGTCCGCCGCTTGACCGTCCCAGTATTCGCGTGTTGCGTCGATCATGCGGACAGTCTGCCACGGACCCCGGACAGGAACAGTTGCCCTGGCCCCAGCCTGCCGGACGGCGGAACTCCACTATTCTGGAAGGGATGAGTGAATCCCCAGAATCCCCCGAAACACCGCAGCCACCGCGCCCGGTGACCCCCGGCAGCCAGGCCTCCTTCGGCACGTACGGAGGCCGTCCGGTCAGCTTTGTGCGCCGCGGCACCAGGCTGCAGGGCCGCCGGCAGGTTGCGTGGGAGGAGCATTCCGACCGGTGGGCGGTCGACGTCCCGCGCCACGTCGCCAACACCTCCGTGCACCCGGACTACGTCTTCGACGCCGAAGCCGAGTTCGGCCGCAAGGCACCGCTGATCGTGGAGATCGGCTCAGGACTCGGCGACGCCGTCTGCCACGCCGCCGAGGAGAACCCGGACAAGGACTTCCTTGCCGTCGAGGTGTACACCCCGGGACTGGCCAACACCCTGATCAAAATCAACAGCCGCGGCCTGAGCAACGTCCGCGTCGTGGAGGCGAATGCCCCCGAGGTGCTCGCCACCATGCTGCCGCCACGTTCCGTGACGGAACTCTGGGTCTTCTTCCCGGACCCCTGGCACAAATCACGGCACCACAAGCGCCGCCTCATCCAGCCCGCCTTCGCCGAGCTCGCCGCACGCGCCCTCAAGCCGGGCGGCCTCTGGCGCATCGCGACGGACTGGTCCAACTATGCCGTCCATGTACGGGAGGTCCTGGCCGGCTCCCCCGACTTCGAGAACCTTCACGACGGCGAGCGCAGCGGCGCGGACAGCCCCCTGACCCAGGTGTGGGAATCCGGTGTCGAGTCCCTCGTGGGCGGTGCTCCGGTCAAGGAGGGCCGCGCCCCGGTGAGCACCGAACACACCGGCCCGAACGAGGGCATCGACGAGGCAGGCGGCTGGGCGCCGCGGTTCGACGGCCGGATCCTGACGAGTTTTGAGAACAAGGCACACGAGGCGGGCCGGGTGATCTTCGACCTCAGCTACCGCCGCCGCTAGGCCGGAACCGTCTCGGGCGGCCCCGTGCAGCGGCCCTTCCGGGCCCGGATTCGGGGGTGCTGTTCCCGGGCGGCTCCACGTGGCACGATTACCGAAGATGCAAGAACCGGGCGGAAACGGAAGCCCGGCAGAACCACCGAGTCAGTTGAGGAATCCGCCATCAAAAGAGAACTGAAAACCGCCGCGGACACTGCGGAAGAGATCACCAATTCCCGGGCGTTGGAGCTGGTGGCCCGGGCCGGTTTTGCCGTGAGCGGCATCCTGCACCTCCTCATCGGAGTCGTCGCGATCCGGCTCGCCATGGGCGGTCAAGGCAAGGCTGATGTCAGCGGCGCCGTGGAGCAGCTCGGCGGTCAGCCGGCCGGTCCGTTGTTGTTGTGGACGTCGTTCGCGGCGTGTGTGGCCCTCGCCATCTGGCAGGTCAGTGACGCCATCTTTGATTTCGAGCACCTGCCGGCCAAGAAGAAACTGGCCAAAAAGCTGAAAGCGGCACTCCAGGCCGTGGTCTACGCCGGCCTGGCCATCACATTGTTCTCGTTCGCCCGCGGCGCCGGCACTGATCAAAGCAGCTCCACGAGCGATCTCACGGCGACCATGATGAAAGCCCCAGGCGGCGTTGCCATCCTGCTCGCCATCGGGGCGGCCGTGGCGGTCACCGGAGTCGTGTACGCCATCCGGGGGTTCCGCCAGTCCTTCGCCAAACACCTCCGCCTCCCGGCTTCGGAGAAGGCGAGGAAAGCGGTGACGGTCCTGGGCGTCGTAGGCTATGCGGCCAAAGGTGTCGCCCTGCTGCTGGTGGGGCTGCTGGTCATCATCGCCACGGTCAAAGCGCACCCCGAGGAGTCAACGGGGATTGACGGCGGGTTGAAAGCCCTCCGCGAGCAGCCTTTCGGCGTGTACATGCTGGCCGCCGTCGGAATCGGCCTGATCTGCTATGGCATCTTCATGATGGTGCGGGCGAAACTCGCCAAGATGTAGGGCGCGATGGCGGCGCTCCCGCCGCCTGGTCAGGGCTTGAAGTCGTCGTGGACCACAACACGCGAGAGCTCAACCGAGCCGTCCGGCAGGCGCCAGTAGTGCAGCCGCCGGGCCGAGGCCACTCTCTGCTCGATCGCCGCGCGGAAGCATTTCGCCCCGTCCCCGCGTACCACCTGGGCGGCGTCGCCGCCCCCGTCGGTCCGCAGCGCATGCACTTCCCGCGCGGCATTCCGCTCCGCCACCCCGGTCAGGACCTCCACCGCGGCCTTCAGCGCCTTGCCCACGACGCCGGGCTCGGTGAAGCCGTACAGGCTTGCCGCAAACTGGGGGCCTGCTGTCCATCCCGCAGGCAGCTGAAGCCGCGCTTTGTCGCACGCGGGAACGTTCTTGGCCCAGGCGAGATATACATCGTGCCGCAGCCGCTCCTCGTCGGTCACGAACAGCCCCTCCGAATCGGCAGCCAGTGCACGCTTGAGCGCGGGCTGCGTCCGGCGTTTGAAGGCCCGGAGATCGAGGAGTTCATCCTGCCGCCGGGCGAGCCGGTCCGCCACGTCCTCCAACGCCACCCTGGCCCCCTCCGCGATTTGTTTTTCCGCGTCGAGTTCCGCCCGGAGGGCATTCTGCTCCTGCTGGAGGCTGACGAGCCTGGCCCCTGCCTGGCTGGCGGCGGCGACCAGGTCCTGCAAGGCTGCCACCTTCCTCCGTTCCGCTTCGAGCTGGAGCTGTGCGGTCATCAGCGCGGCCGACGCTTTGGGGGCGGGCACTGCCTGAGCCGCGGAGCCGCCGTCGGGCTCCGCGGTCCCGGCCGCTGTTTCCCCCGGGGCGCCGGTCCCCTCGGCGGGGAACGTCCGGCCCGAGGCGGGCTGTTCGGCAAGGTGCCTCCCGGGCAGCAGCCAGGGGGTGCCGCCGGTCAGCAGCGCGGGCGCGTCCTCGACGCCGGCGTCATCGTCGACGTCGAGCAGTGACAGCACCACCGCCCCGTGTTCCCGCAGGAACCGCGCCACCACCACCTCGCCTTCCGTCACCAGGCTGTCCACCGTGTCGAGGGGGTTGGACGAGACCCGGGCCTGGTCAACGGTCCAGCTTGATCCGGGATAGAGGGTGAGCTTCGCGTTCCTGGCGCTCACTTGTTCGGCCAGGGCGAGGACCAGGTCCCCGGACCGGTACAGGTCCGCGAGCCGGGGAGCTGTCCGCAGGTCCTTGATATCAAGCGTCTTGTCGTCGTCGTTGAGTTCCCCCTCGACGGGCTGGCCAAGCTTCAGCATCCAATCGAGGCGGACCGGCGGGGACACGTGCTCGCGCTGGATCGTGCAGCAGCTGCCATCGCCCAGTTCGACGATGGCCCGGGACCCGGCGCTGGCGAAAGCCTTGACTGTGCCTCGGACGCGCCGGGGCACGGTGCGGACCGGCGGGGCCTTCGGCGGAACCACCGTGATCAGGTTCAGCACGTCCTCGATGATGTCCTCGGCCGCGCGGGCAGCCGCCCGGCGGTCCCGCGCCATCCGGAGCGGGCTGCGGTGCACGTCCTCCATCCAGCGCAGATCCTCCGAGTAGACGCGCGCCGCGTTGCCGAACACGTGCGCCCCGTACGGCAGGCTGTCGCCGAACGCATAGCTCTCCGGACCGTTTTCCAGCCAATAGACTTCGGCCAGGCCTCCCACCTCCCGGGCGATATGTTCGACGTCGATCCGGTTGTCCCGCTGTTCCGGATGCCAGGAAACAACCGCCGCCGGTTTGGTCCGCCCGGCGGCCGTCAGGCGCAGCGCGAGTTCTTTCCCGGAAGTGACAACCACATAAGCCTGGTCCATAACGAATCCCCATTCGCAGGTGCGGACGTCCGTGCCGCAGGTGGTGGAGATGCCAACAGCTCTCCCACCATGAGTAGAACAGGGGGCTATGACAAAGTAGCCTGGCAGGCAAAGTTGCCGGGCCGGCGCCGCCGCTACCCGTGCGGCACGGCGATGACGGCCATGGTCTGCTGCTGCGCGTTCCGCATCTCGACGCTGGCGATGTTGGTCAGCTGCAGGGGCGTGGCCCCGGTGATCCTGACCCTGCCGCTGGGCGTGGCCGTCCAGGAGCAGGCCCGGTCTTCGCCGCCGTCGCTGTCCGTCACCCACAGCGACAAGGTGCCGTCCACCGGCAGGCTCCGGCCCTCAACCGCGAGCTCCGTGCCCCAGGTCTTTTTAACCATGCCCACCGTGACCTGCAGTCCGTCGCCGGCCTGGACGGAATAGCTGGCATCCGGTTTGGGCGGCGGGTTGAACAGAGGCGCGGCCAGGATCCCCAGCGCGAGGCACGCAGCAGCCGCCGCAGCCAGCGCCGCGCTCCAGCGGAGCCGTGCTTTCCGCCGCCGCGTGGCGAGCTCGTCGAGCAGCCGCCGCGGCGCGGCGGCCGGCGCGGGAACCGACGTCGCCGGTTCCCGCCCGGCCGCCGTGCCGAGGGCGACGGCGTCGGGCACCGGGAGCGCGTCCAGGAGCGCCGGGATGCTGGCCAGCTCGTCCAGCTCCCGCCGGCAGTCCGGGCAACGCCCCAAGTGCTGCTCAAAGAGGTCGGCCTCGCCAGGTTCCAGGCCGCCCAGCAGGTAGGCACCGAGCAACTGGTGCGGGTCTGTGGCGTTCACCGTTGCACCCCCATTTCATCAAGGATCGTCCGGAGGGCACGTACGGCGTAGAACGCCCGGGACTTCACTGTCCCGCTCGGAATGTTCAAACTGACCGACGCCTCCTGGACGGTATAGCGGCGGTAATGGAGAGCCACCAGAACTTCCCGGTGCTCCGCGCTGAGCCGCAACAGCGCCTCTTCCATCAGGACCTTGTTGAGCAGTTCATCGATGCGTTCCGCGCCGCCCGCCGGGTCGGCCAGTTCCCGGTCCGTTGTCTCGCGGGGCCGGCGCTGGGCCTTGCGGTAGTTGTCGATCATGATGTTCCGGGCCGTCCTGAAGAGGTAGCTCCGCAGGCTTCCGGTGATGTGCGGTGCCTGCTGCCAGACCCGCAACACGGTCTCCTGCACGATGTCGTCTGCCAGTTGCGGATCCCGGCAGGCGCTGAGGACGAAGCGCCGGAGGGCCGTCCCGTGGTCGCGGTAGATCGCTGCCACCACGTCTTCGTCCAGCGGCATGACCACCCTCCTTGGCTCTGAGGTTTCCGCGCTCTCCGGTTTCGGCGCTTCTGCCCGTACGACGTCCGGGCCGCCGGAAAGGTTCACGCCCCCCGGATTCCGGGGCGCAGTCCAGGGGCCCGCTGTGAACCATTCTTCCCCCGGCGGCGTCGTAACGGTTAGCGTCGGCCGGACCAGCCGGCCGGTCCGAGTCAAGGATCAACAAATGAAAAAGAGCCTCAGCATCGGCCTGTCCGCTTTCGCCCTCGCCGCCCTGCTCTCCGGCTGCGCCGGCACCAGCGGAACCGCCACGTCCCCGACGACGACGCCCGGCAGCGCAGCGGGTTCGACGTCGGCACCGGCGTCGACGTCCGCTCCGGCCGCGGCCACCGCGGACCTCAAGGTCACGGAATCCACCGCCGGGCCGATCGTGGTGGACGGCAAGGGCATGAGCGTCTACTACTACACGAAGGACGTCAAGGACTCCGGGACAAGCACCTGCACCGGCGGCTGCCTCGAAGCGTGGCCCCCGGTCCTCGCCGCGTCTGACACACCAACGGTCGACGGCGTCACCGGCACCGTGGGCACCATTGCCACCCCCGATGGGAAGAAACAGCTGACCGTCAACGGGATGCCCGTGTACTACTACGCCGAGGACCTGGCTGCCGGGGACATTAAGGGCCAGGGCGTCGGCGGCGTCTGGTACCTCGTGGCGCCTTCCGGTGAAATGATCACCGCGGCCGCCGGGTACTGACCTGCAGGCGGGCCGTCCCGGCGGCCGGGACGGCGGCTCAGTCGTCCTCGTGCGCGAACTCGACGGCTGCCAGAATCTCCTTGGTGTCCGGGTGGATCATGACCGCTTCGTCCTCACCGTCCAGCATGAGGAACTCGCCCTGGTCCGTGGTGAAATGCCATGCCAGGGAGGTCTGGCCGTCATGTTCATAGTTGGGGTCGCCCATGGTGATTTTCAGGAGCGTGTGGCCGGCGACGTCGCAGAGCTCGCGGATGATCAGCTCGAACTCCGGGGCACCCAGGAGGTCGTCCTCGGCGGCGTCGGCCTGGCGTTCCGCGAGGTTGGGGATGCGGGAGACGCGCTCGGCGATGTGACGGTCCAGGTCCTCCTCGTCCAGCACGAGGAGGTCTGCCTGGCTCCGGAGCCAGGCCGCGTTCAGCGCGATGATGTCTTCGGCCTCCAACAGGGTGTCGAACTCGCCGTCGAGCTCTTCCAGGAGCCGGACGGCGTCCGTGACGCCGCCGTCGGTGTCCCCGTCAAGGTCCGTGTCCATGTCAAGGTACGCGGCTGCTTCCTCCTCGGAGAGCGAGTCGAAGGCCGCCGTGATGCGGTTGAAGAGGTCCAAGTGCGCTGCGGCGCCCATCCCCTCCAGACCTGCCCGGATGTAGGCGTCGATGTCTTCGCGTTCGGGCGCGGTGAAGACGTACTGCGCGAAACCGCCGCCCAGCGACTGCGCCAGGTAGAAGTCAACGTAGTAGCTGCGCAGTGCAGTCGCCGCGATTTCCTCGATGTCCAGCAGCTCCGCGTACATCGTGTTGACTACGTCCACATTCGCGTCGACAACGTCGGCGTCGCTGCCGTTGATGCACTCCCGCGGCAGGACCGTCGCGTAATTTGTGGCGGGAAGGGTGGTGGCAAGGTCGGTGCTCATGGAAGATCCTCACTGCAGAAGGCGGGTGGCGCTCCGAACCCTTTCAACGTACGTTGCACCGCCTGCCCTGCGGTTGAGCCGGAGCTGAACGTCCGGCGAAGTCTGGGTGTCCCGGGGAGGCCCGTCGCGGGCCGGGCTGCGCCTTCGTTCGGACGGTAAGAGTTCCAGTCTCTTTTGCGCCCGGCCGGGTAAATAATTTGCTCTAAACCCGTGGACTGGCATTTAAAATATAAGTAGGTATGGTGATGGGTAGATAGCGTTTAGAAAGGCGTGATTCCCATGTCAGGAAAATCTCCCAGAAACATCAATGCCAAGAAAACGGGAAAGTCGATTCTCGAAAAGAGAGCCGAAAAAAGGGCAAAAAGCGAATCCAGCGAAACTCTGTTCGCAAAGCCGCGTAAAAGCCAGAGGTGACACCTCTGCCCTGATGCACCAGCACGTACAACGGGCCTGCGGGCAGTGGCCCCCTGCATGTTGAAATAACTGCGGGCAGCCGGACTCTATACTCCTAGCCGTTCGGCTGCCCGCAACAACCGGCCCGGCTGGACCGCTTTTCAAGCCTGTGTAAATTGCCGGTCGGTCTGAGATAGAAAGATCCAGTCATGCGCCAAACACTTACCGCTCTCATTATTCCGGCCCGCGTTAGCCACCCCATTCACGTCGAAGAGATCGACAATTCTGTGGCGGCACGGCAGTCCCTGGTTGAAGGAAACGTCGGGGCAATCACTTGTATGGATTGGCACGTCTATCTGAACGACGAGGCAGACTTCATCCCCCTGCCCCTGAACGCCCGGGCCGAAGTGCTGATCCGCGAAGCAGGCCTACATCTTGACGGGACGGTCAGCGGGACGGCGGTGTTCCTCGGACACGGAAACAACGGCGACGACGCGGATGCCCCTGCACATCTGCTCCGGCTGGCCGAGCGGCTCTTCGACACAGCGTTGGCGGTCTAACGACAAGGAAGAATCCGTGCAGCCAACCCCGACTGCGTCCTGCCCTCCGCTTCCGTGTGGGCCGCTGCCCATGAGCCAGCGGGAGACTTCGGAACCGCGCCCGCCGCCGGTCATTGGCCGGGAGGCGAAGCACTCACTCGGGTCCCCGGCTGGCCCCGGGTACGGGGAGCCCGGCCACGCTCGCTAAGATGGATCAGATGACCAACTGCTGAAAGTAGTGCGCACATGCCATCCCATCCGGACGAGAGTGCGGCACTGGCAATACAGACTCCCGCGATCAACGACCGCTCCCTCGCGGCCGGACTTGCCTACGCCATGGGGAGCCGCGTTTCCGGGATATCCTTCGACGCCTCCACCGGGCTCATGCTCGGGAAGGTGCGGGGCGGCGCCGATGTGCCGTACTCGACGACGGCGAAACTGGTCCGCAAGGCCGGCGGCTGGAGCTGCACCGTGGGCGTCTGCAGCTGCCCGGTCCGGAAGGACTGCAAGCATGTGGCCGCGCTGTTGTTCTCCGCCGAAGACAACCCGGCGATCCGGGTCCAGCTGCTGGCCCCGGCCGATGTCAGCCGGCTGTCCCGGCAGGTCCCGGTGCTGGACGTCCCGGACTGGGAGCAGGCCCTCAGCCCGCTGATCGCCCAGCCGGGGATCACCCAGTCCACCAACGGCATCCCGCTCGCGCTGCAGTTCGAGATCGAAGAACCTGCGCCGCATTTCTCCTACACCGGCCGCCGGGATCCGCTGCGGAGTGTGCGCCAGCTGAAGGCGCGTCCCGTCATCATGGGCGCCAAGGGCAAGTGGATCCGCGGCGATGTCTCGTGGAACACCCTGAGCTACCTGAGCTACCGGCGCGAGTGCAATGAGGCCCACGTCGAGTGGATGCAGGAGTTCCTCGCCTCGCACACCGCCCAGGCCAACCGCCAGCACGCCGGGACCGGGCTGTGGCTGGGACTGAACACCTATGCCGGCAAGAACCTGTGGAGCCTGTTGGCCCAGGCCCGGAAGATCGGCGTCGCCCTGGTGCACAGCCGGGGTTCGGACCCCGTGCGCCTCGTGGAGCAGCCGGCCGCCGTCGGGCTCAACCTGACCCGTTACGGGACCGCGCCGGCCGACGGACCCGACGCCGACGCTGGCACCGCGCTGCCGGCAGCCGCCGGCGGGGACGGCGGCGGGCTGTCTCTCGCCCCCACCATCACGGTCGAGGGGGATGTGGTGGATCCGGCTTCCGTCGGGACCATCGGACGCCCGGCCCACGGGATCTTCCTGACCTCCGGGGCGGATGCCCTGCCCGGCGTCCCACCGTCCGACTCCGTCATCACGCTGGCCCCGCTGGAGGGCGGGCTCAGCGAGGAGCTCCTGACCTTCGTCACGGCCGGGACCACCCTGCATATACCGGCCCGGGACGAGAGCCGGTTCCTGACCGGTTTCTATCCGAAACTCAAGCAGAGCGCCCGGGTCACGGCCACCGACGAGTCCGTGGAACTGCCCCAGCTGGCCGTTCCCACCCTGTCGCTGCTGGCGAACTACGGCGCCGACCACAGGGTCCGGCTGCACTGGGAATGGCATTACAAGTCCGGCAAGCTCGTCACGGCCCAGCCGCTGTGGCGCCACCCGGGCGATCACGGCTACCGGGACGACCCCGCCGAAGCCCGGATCCTCGACGCCGTCGGGCAACCGTGGGACGTGGTGCCGGCGCTGGGCGAGTCGGCCACCGGCGGCTGGGGAACACCGCGGCTGGCGGCCTCGGCTGAACTCAGCGGCCTCGACACCCTGGCCTTCACCGAGGAGCTGCTCCCCCGGCTCCGTGAGGTCCCCGGCGTCACCGTGGACACCGCCGGCGAGATCGCCGACTACCGCGAGGCGGAGGAGGCCCCGGTGGTCTCCATCTCCACGAAGGCCACCGAGCAGCGGGACTGGTTCGATCTGGGCATCCAGATTTCCCTGGAGGGCCAGCCGGTGTCCTTCGCGGCCGTTTTCTCCGCCCTGGCCGCAGGCCAGACCAAGATGCTGCTGCCCAGCGGCGCCTACTTCTCTCTGGACCTGCCCGAACTGCACCAACTGCGGGCCCTCATTGAAGAGGCCCGGGAACTGCAGGACAACAAGGACGCCCCGCTGCAGATCAGCCGCTTCCAGGCCGGGCTCTGGGACGAACTCGCCCAACTCGGCATCGTGGACCAGCAGGCCGCGGCGTGGCGCGAGTCCGTCGGAGGGCTCCTCGAAGGGGACGTGGTGGGCCTGCCGCTGCCGGCCACGCTCAACGCGGAGCTGCGCCCGTACCAGTTGGAGGGGTTCAACTGGCTCAGTTTCCTCTACCGCCACGGCTTGGGCGGGGTGCTGGCCGATGACATGGGCCTGGGCAAGACCGTGCAGGCGCTGGCGCTGATCTGCGCCGCCAAGGAGGCGGCCGGGAAGCTGACTGAAGCGGCCGACGGCGGCGCTGCCGCCACGGCGCTGGCCACAGACGACGGCGCTGCGCAGCCGGCCGGGGCTACGCCCGGCTCCGCGCCTTTCCTGGTCGTCGCCCCCACCAGCGTCGTGGGCAACTGGGAGGCCGAAACCGCGCGGTTCGCCCCGGGCCTCACGGTACGGGCCATCAGCGAGACGTTCGCCAAGAGCGGCTCTGACCCGGTGGCCGCCACCGCGGGCGCGGACATCGTGATCACCTCCTACGCCCTGTTCCGGATCGACTACGAGGCCTACGCGTCCAAGGAATGGGCCGGCCTGGTCCTGGACGAGGCCCAGTTCGTCAAGAACCACCAGTCCAAGGCCTACCAGTGCGCCCGGAAGCTACCGGCAGTGTTCAAACTCGCCATCACCGGCACCCCGCTGGAGAACAACCTGATGGAGTTCTGGGCGTTGACGTCGATTGTCGCGCCGGGGCTCTTCTCCAGCCCCAAGCGCTTCGCCGAGTACTACCAGAAGCCGGTCGAGAAGAACGGGGACAAGGCGCAGCTGGACAAGCTCCGCCGTCGGGTCCGTCCGCTGATGATGCGGCGCACCAAGGAACAGGTCATCCACGACCTGCCGCCGAAGCAGGAGCAGATCCTCGAAGTGGTGCTGAACCCGCGGCACCAGAAGGTCTACCAGACCCACCTGCAGCGCGAACGCCAGAAGATCCTGGGCCTGATCGATGACGTCAACAAGAACCGTTTCACCATCTTCCAGTCGCTCACGCTGCTGCGGCAGCTCAGCCTGGACCCCTCGCTGATCGATCCCTCGCTCTCCGGGGTGCGCTCCAGCAAACTCGATGTGCTCTTCGAGCAGCTGGAGGACCTCGTGGCGGAAGGGCACCGCGCCCTTATTTTCAGCCAGTTCACCGGCTTCCTGGGCAAGGTCCGCGAGCGGCTCGTCGAGGAGAACATCGAGTTCTGCTACCTCGACGGCAGCACCCGCAACCGTACCGACGTCGTCAATGAGTTCAAGAACGGCGCCGCCCCGGTGTTCCTGATCAGCCTCAAGGCCGGTGGCTTCGGTCTGAACCTGACGGAGGCGGACTACGTGTTCCTGCTGGACCCGTGGTGGAACCCCGCCTCGGAAGCGCAGGCCGTGGACCGCACGCACCGGATCGGGCAGGCCCGGAACGTTATGGTCTACCGACTGGTCGCCAAGGACACCATCGAGGAAAAGGTCATGGCGCTCAAGGCCAGGAAGTCCCGGCTGTTCGCCGACGTCATGGAGGGCGACGCGCTCTCCGGCGGGGCGCTCACCGCGGAGGACCTGGCCGGGCTGTTCACCGACTGACGAGGGCAGGAGCGTCAGCACGCCCTCGGCAGGGGTGCCCGGAGCCGGGCCAGGAGCGTCGCGGCGAGCATCGCCGTCGTCACTTCCACCGCAATGATGACCAGCAGCGCAACGGCACCCGAGGACGCCGCGCCGGCTGATACGGGCGCCGCGCCGGCTGAGGCGGCAGCTGCAGCATGGTGGATGTGGCCCGATGCCCCGGCACCGGCACCGAGGAGCAGCAGCGCATGCACCCCGGTCATCGCCAAAGCCGAGGCCATGACCCGGCGAAGGGCCCCGACCTGCCCGTGGCGCCAGATATGCACGGTACACGGGAGGCACACGGCCACCATGGCAAGCATCACCAGGTTCAGCCACAGCCCGTGGTGGTTCCCGGCGACAAGCCACACGTGCAGGAGGCACGACGCCGCCGTCACGGCGGCGCAGATCCGGGAATGGAGGACCGGGCGGGTCCGGCGATCCACCCCTGCTGCGACAGTCACGGTGCCGGCCTAGCCGTGGCAGTGGCCGCCGGCCGGCTGTGCACTCGCGGGCACATCCAGCACGGGGCTGCGGTCGAAGAAGCCCTCCGGCCGGAGCTTGAAGCCCACGGTGTCCACCGGCATGATGGGCCAGTCCTCGGGACGCGGGAAGTGGGTGAGGCCGAAAGTGTGCCACACCACGATGTCCTGGCCGTCGATGTCGCGGTCCTGGGCGATGTAGGCCGGCAGGCCGGCCCCGCCGGCATGCTGGTTCACGAAGTCGCCCGTGGGGTAGCGCTCATCGTCGGCGTACCGGGTCACCCACAGGTCCTTCGTGGCGAAAGCGGCGCGCCGGGCGATGGAGGACTCCGGGGCTGCGAGCAGGGTGGGCTGATTCCCGGAGTGGAGCTTGTAGGCCACGGGTTCGCCGAGACGGTTCCGGGACTGCGGGTTCGAGATGACCCATGTCCTGCCGCTTGCGGCATCTGCCTCACGGCCCCCCTCGGATTCCCGGGAAAGGACAGTGCGCTTCCGGGAGAAGGCGTTGCCGCGCTCGTTGCCCGCACCCATCGCCTGCCGGACCACGTCCTCCTCCTCGACCCGGTTGGTGAAGCCGTCGATGGCCATGTCCAGTCGGGCGCTGAAGAGGTGCTGGTGGAAGGGTGCCCCCAGGCCGGGGGCCAGTTGGGAAATGTTGTCCGATCCGCCCTCCGGGAAGGCGGAGGTGAAGACCACGCCGGTGGCTTTTGCTTCGAACTCGATGGTGCCGTCGAGGTAGAGGTACCAGTAGAAGCCGTAGTCGTAGTTGCCGATCGTGGTGAAAAAGGAGATCACCAGGCGGCGGTTGCGTCGGGTGTAGTTGATGCCCGTCCACAGGTCGCTGTGCTTGGCCAGGATGCCCCAGTCCTCCTCGTGCATGCAGATGCCGTTGCGGATCTCCCGGGGGTTGCCGAACGCGTCGCTGATGACGGGGCTGAGGTACGTGATCTCGCCGAGGCAGTCGCAGCCCAGTTCCAGGGAGTTGGCGTACTGGCCCACGAGGTATTCGCCGGTGTCGAAGTAGTTCTGCCAGGACCGGACCGGTGACGGGTCGCCGTACGGGACCACCATCTCGGCGATGGACGCCCGGTTGATGATGGGCCGCTTCCGGTCACCGTCCTGGAAGGCAATGTTGTGCAACACCACACCCTCGCGGACATCGAAGCCGACGTCGAGGCTCCATTTTTCCCACTCGACGTGGTTCCCGCCGCTGACAGTGAAGCTGGGCCCGTCCGGCTGGGTGATGCTGATGGGCTTCTGGGTGGTGCGGAGCGGTCCGGTCAGTTCAGGGTCGGTGTAGTTGCCGTGCTCCTTCGGGACAGGCACGGCGCCCAGGTCCAGAACCTGCGTCACTTCACGGCTGACCACATCGACGTAGGCCACGAGGCCGTCCACAGGGTGGGCCCAGGCGCTGTCCGCGGGGAAATCCTGCACGAAGGCCAGGCCACGCAGGATCCTGCGCCCTTTTTCTTCCGGGTACTCGAAGACACCCGCAGACAGGGGCGCGACGCGGACCTTGCTGACGTCGAGCCCGCGCGCTGCGAGCGCTTTGAGCCAGCGCTCGTCGGCGGCGAGGAGAGCCTCCACCACCTCGAACTCTTCCTCGAGCACCGGAAGCTCGCCGGTGACGGCGGTGTCCAGTTCGACGGCCGAGACCACCTCCCGCCCGGTCGCGGAGACCACGGCATCTGTGGGTGCACCGCCGGAGATGTCATGGATGAAGATGCGGAACCGGCGGTCCTCAGCTCCCTCCGGCGCGTTCCTGGCCGGGTCCATCAGGCCCAGATAGGCGATGCGCTTGGTCTCGCCCAGCAGGCCCGCCGCGCGCAGGATCGCCTGGACTTCGGTGATTTCGGCGTCCGCGGCCAGGCGGTACAGGCTGTACGGACTAGACGAGGTGCGGGTGTCGGTTTGTGCGGTCATCATGACGGCCTTCGTTCGGGGACCCTGGCGGGTCAGAACTTTATTTTCTATAGTTGTAGAGAATACGGAAATGTAAGCTGTGCCACAAGAGTCCGACGCAAGAAAATTGGGGAGCTGTCCCGTGCCAAAGATTGTCGACCACAACCAGCGGCGGCTCGAACTGGTCGACGCCACGTGGCGGATCATCGCCCGGCTCGGGATCGAAAGTGCCACCATGCGTGAAATTGCGCTCGAGGCGGGCTTTGCGAACGGCGCCCTCAAGCCGTACTTTCCCACCAAGGATGACCTGCTGACTTTCGCGTTCGGGCACGTCTTCAACCGCACCAACAAGCGGATCGCGGAAGTCACCGCGGGACAGGTCGGACTCGCGGCCCTGCGGGCTTTTTGCGTCGAGGTGCTGCCCCTGGACGAGGAGCGGATCAACGAGGCCCGGATCGTCATCCCGTTCTGGCAGAAGGCCATCAACGACCCCGACAAGGCCCGGATCCACCGCGACTCGATGGAGCAGTGGCTTGCAGCGATGCGCCAGTACCTCACCGAGGCCCGGCGCGCCGGCGCCGTCACCACCACCGTCAGCGACGCCGCCCTGGCCGGGCAGCTGCTCAACCTCCTCCTCGGCGCGCAGATCGCGGCGGCACTTGCCCCGGACGGCCAGGTGGAACTCGGGCTGAATGAGCAACTGGAGGGATTCCTGACCCTGCTGGGCTGCCAGGCCCGGTAATCGGGCCCAGGCGATCTTTTTTCGCCGGTTGTCGAAAAAAGATGACAGCGGCGGACTGCGGCGCTACCCTGAA
Source organism: Arthrobacter sp. 001422645 (assembly GCF_059816125.1). NCBI lineage: Bacteria > Bacillati > Actinomycetota > Actinomycetes > Micrococcales > Micrococcaceae > Arthrobacter > Arthrobacter sp. 001422645. The sequence goes on from NZ_JCBANT010000010.1 coordinate 51,717, forward strand.
AGGACTGTGTCCCATGACACACTCCCAGAAATACGACGGCGTCAGGATCTCCTATGACCGCAGTTGCAGCCCGCCCCTCGCTCGGTCCCACCGGACAGGACGTCCGAACCAGCACGGCGGAATCCTTCGACCACTGGCGGCACCTCGTCGCGGAATCCTTCGTTCCCTTGGCCGCCTCGAGCGCAAATGCGGACCACTTCCACGGTCGCATGCGGGCCCGCAGGCTGGACCGTGTGGCACTCGTCGAGGTCTCCTCCACAAGCCATGAGGTCCACCGCACACCGGCGCTGATTGCGCAGTCCCACCAGCGCTATTTCAAGCTCAACCTCCAGCTGCAGGGCACCGGGCTCCTCATCCAGGACAACCGCGAGGCAGTCCTGCATCCGGGCGATCTCTCCATCTATGACACCAGCCGCCCCTACACGCTTGCCTTCGAGGGCGACGCCCGGCTCATGGTGGTGATGTTCCCTTGGGACGCGCTGTCCCTGCCGCCGGAGTGCATCGCACAGCTTTCGGCCGTGCGTTTGGCCTCCGACGGCGGCCTCGCCGCCATCGTCGGGCCGTTCATCGCCCACCTCGCGGAGAACCTGGATGCGCTTAGCGGCCCCAGCGGGTCCCGCCTCGCCACCAATGCCCTCGACCTGGTCTCCACGATGCTGCATTCGGAACTGGATATCGCGCCGGACCGGATGAAGCCGCAGGCACTGCTTGCCGTTTCCGTCCGTGAGTACATCGAGGCGAATCTTGCGGATCCCTTGTTGTCGCCGGCGACCATAGCCGCGGCCCATTTCATCTCCACCCGCCACCTGCACAACGTCTTCCACGAAACAGGGACCACCGTTGCCAGTTGGATCCGGACCCAGCGGCTGGAAGGGGCGCGCCGGGAACTGCGGGACCCGCTTCACTCCGGAAAGTCCGTGGGTGCCGTCGCCGCCCGGTGGGGTTTCCTTGATGCGGCACACTTCAGCCGCACCTTCCGGGACGCCTTCGGCGAATCCCCCAGCGACTGGCGGCGCGGCGCCTGAGCACGACCTTCACCCGTGGTTGACCTCACCTGCCATTGGCAGCATCAGCCGTGACCCAAAGGGGCGGTGCCGGATCTGTCCGGCACCGCCCCTCAACTCTTAAGCCGGTTGTCAGGCGGGGACCGCCGCGAGCGCCGCCTTGCGTTCCACGCCGACTTCCACCAGCACGCCGGCCGCAAACACGATCGGGACGGCGATCAGCAGGCCCAGGGCCGTTTCGGAGCTCCCGCCGATCAGCGCCGTGAAGTTGCTGACCACGAGGTATAGCACCCAGACAAGCAGCGCGGTGGCGAGCACTGGCGCCACGGCGGTCTGCCAGAGTTGGCCAGTCACCTTTTCGCGCCGGAAGTATGCGACGACGGCAAGGGAGCACAAAATATACAAGACCAGCAGCGCCGCCACGGCCAGCCCGCTGAACCACGAAAACAGGGTCAGGACGGGATCCAGGGACAGCAGGGCGAACGGCGCCACGAGCACAAACGCGATCACGGTCTGGATCCGGGCGGCGACGGCAGGAGCCCGGTGCCGGTTGGTCCGGGCAACAACGCCGGGCATGGACCCGCGCAGTGCCAGCGAGTGGAGGTAGCGGTTGATGCCGTTGTGGAAGGCGATGATGCCGGCCAGCAGGGATGTCACCAGCAGGATGCCGGTGGCTATGCCGGCCCACGGACCGAACAGCTCCACCATCGGCGTCAGCACGAAGGAAGTGGAGTCGCCTGATTCGAGGGCCGCCCCCGCGGCATCAATGACCTGCGAGGGGCCGTAGTAGCTGACCAGCATCCACGAAATGAAGGAGAAGAAGACCGCGATGACCCCTACGGACAGATACGTGGCACGGGCCACCGTGCGGTGGGCGTCCTTGGCCTCGGCCGAGTAGATGGCTGTGGATTCGAAGCCGAACATGGAGGCGACGGCGAACATGATGGCCACGCCCGGGGCGCCGGCGGCGATCGCCGCCGGAGAGAAGGACGCCGCCAGGCTGATTCCTTCCGGTCCGCCGCCGCGCATCAGCACGGTCAACCCAAACATGAGCAGAATCGCGACCTCCAGGCCCACGAGCAACGCCAGGACCCGCGCCCCGAGCTCGATGTTAAGGGATCCCAGCACCTGCACGCCCGCCATGGTGACCACGGCCAGCAGCCACCAGGGAACCGTGATCCCGGCTGATCCGAGGAGCCCCGAGAATGCCGCGCCGTACAGCCCGTACATCGCCGCCTGGACCGTGCTGTACGCGAGGAGCGCGAGCCACGCCGCTCCGGCCCCGATCTTCCGCCCGAAGGCGGCCGTCACGTAGGCGTAAAAGGCGCCGTTGGCCTGGACCTTCCGGCTCATCGCGACGAACCCGACGGCGAAGATCACGATGACAATGCCCACCACCAGGTACGCCCCGGGCGCTCCGGGCCCGTTGCCGAGGGCCGCGGCCAGCGGTGATGCGCCCACGATTCCGGTCAACGGCGCCTGGGCAGACAAGACAAAGAAGAGAATGCCCATGACGCCGACGCTGCCGGCGCGCAGCGCGGTGGAGTGCTCCGTGCGGGGACTGGACTCTGCGGTCCGGGAATCGGAATTTGAAATACTCATCGGATCCTTCTTTAACTGTCATGAGTGCTGGGGAATGTAAAGAGCTTGGGAAAGGTGCCCGGGTGATGGTGCACCGATATATCCAGCATTGCAGGTGATGCCCGTCACTTTTTTGTCGATCAGTGATCGGTTGTTGTTCCCCAGCGCATCGGCCTCCAAGGCCCTGGCAATCATTCGCACCGGGTCAACTCCAGTTCGCGCAAAGACAAGACGGCACGTCCGGCACCGGAGGACACTCGGACATGAGTCCCAACGACTCAGAGCCTCAACTACTCGATGTGGAGTACCCATGGAAACCTACGACGCCCTTCTCGCCGCGATCACCCCGGACGCCGGCGAAACCCGGACCATCCTTGACCCCGCCACCGGAACGGTCGTCGGCGAAGCGCCCGTCCACACCGTCCAGGACCTCGAGCAGGCAATTGCCGCCGCCGAAGCCGCCCAGCCGGCCTGGGCGGCGCTGGGCCACGACGCCCGGAGCGCCGCCCTGCTGAGGGCCGCCGACGCCGTCGAACGCTCCGCCGAGGAACTGGCCCGGCTGCTCTCACGCGAGCAGGGCAAGCCGCTCAACGGCCCGAACGCCCGGTTCGAAGTCGGCGCCTGCGCCGCCTGGCTGCGCGCCGCCGCCGGCATCCCGCTGGAGCCGGAAACCGTCGTGGACGACGGCGAAACCCGCGCCGAACTGCACTACCGGCCCATCGGCGTCGTCGGTGCGATCGGGCCGTGGAACTGGCCCATGATGATCACCGTCTGGCAGCTCGCCCCCGCCCTGCGGATGGGCAACGCCGTAGTGGTCAAACCGTCCGAATACACCCCGCTGTCCGTCCTGGCCCTGGCGAAGGTCATCAACGAGGAACTCCCCGACGGGCTGCTGAGCGTCGTCTCCGGCGGCCGCGACGTCGGCGAGGCCTTGGCCGGGCACCCGGCGATCGGCAAGATCATGTTCACCGGTTCCACCACCACCGGCAAGGCCATCATCAAATCCTCCGCGGACACGGTCAAACGCCTCACCCTGGAACTCGGCGGCAACGACGCCGGCATCGTCCTGCCCGACGCCGACCCCAAGACCATCGCCGAAGGCCTGTTCTGGGGCGCGTTCATCAACACCGGCCAGACCTGCGCGGCGCTCAAGCGACTCTACGTCCACACCGATATCTACGACGCCGTCTGCGAAGAGGTCACCGCCGTGGCCGCCACGATGCCCATGGGTGTCGGCCTGGACGAGAACAACGTCCTCGGCCCGTTGCAGAACAAGCAGCAGTACGACATCGTGGCCCGGCTGGTGGAAGCGGCACGCGATTCGGGGGCCAGGATCCTCCTGGGTGGCAACCCGGACGCCGAGCAGCCCGGGCACTTCTACCCCGCCACCCTGGTCGCCGACATCAACAACACCAACCCGCTGGTCGCGGAGGAGCAGTTCGGACCCGCCCTCCCGATCGTCCGGTACAGCACCGTGGACGAGGCCGTCACGATGGCGAACGCGCTCGACGTCGGGCTCGGCGCCTCCGTCTGGTCCTCCGACGCCGCGGCAGCCCGCAACGTCGCTGCCCGGCTCGAGGCTGGCACTGTCTGGATCAACAAACACGGCGCCGTGGACCCGCGCATCCCCTTCGGCGGTGCCAAGCAGTCCGGCTACGGACTCGAGTTCGGCGTCGAAGGCCTCAAAGCCCTGGGCGTTCCGCAGGTGATCAACGGCTGACCGGACCTGGAACCACCCGCCGTCGAACACCTCGTTCGACACGGGCACCGGGCTCGTGACACAGCAACGGCCCAGCGCTGCGGTGTTCCCGCAGCGCTGGGCCGTTGCCGTGCTACGGGACGCGACGCTCCCGCCCTCGGCGGGGGTGCCTGTGCCGGAGCTCAGCCCGCGTGATCCTGCAATTCGGGGGCACGGTGGCCGCCCTGCAGCAGGGGCGAGAAGAACGCGGCCAGCTCCGCCGTCGCCGTCAGCGGCAGGATGTTCGCCACGTACTGGTCCGGCCGCACTACCACCACCGCGCCGCCCCGGTCGATGCCGCGCAGCTCGAAGATGTCCGCCGCCGGATCGGTGCCGTAGACCTTCTCAAGGTAGGTGAGCTTGAACGGCCCCACCTCCGGCTTGAACACCGCAGGCACGGCGCCGATGTCGATGCCCGTGTGGTCCTGCTGGTAGACCACCTTCACGTCGAACCAGGCGTCGCTGTGGGCACCTTCGGGGGTGGCCGCGAGCGGTGAGTCCGGTGCGGTGGCCAGCCATGCGGCGAGATCGGTGGTCGGCGACGGGGCCGCCGCCGACTGACCTGGCGCTGCCGCGTCCGCGAAGACATAGATGCGCCAGCGGCCGTCCGCCGCGGCCTGGTGGCCGAGCTGGACCGGGTTGGTGTCGCACACCCGCACCACCGGCGCGGATTTGAAGCGCTTGCCGACAGGGAAGCCGGTGGCCAGGTTCTGATGCGTCGCCTCGGCGACGATCATCGACGGCGAGTACTCGGTCATAAAGCCCGCGGGGAACTCGGCGGTGCGCACGTAGAAGTCCTCGAGCTCGGAGGGGTTCTCGAATTCCTCGGGCTTCTTCGCCATGAGCGTCGACCACACCTTGTCGAAGTCGATGAGGTTCTTCGCGACGACCTGCCGCTCGGCCGAGTAGGTGGAGAGCAGGCTCTCCGGGCTGCGGCCTTCCAGCACGTGGCCTAGCTTCCAGCCGATGTTAAAGCCGTCCTGCATGGAGACGTTCATGCCCTGCCCGGCTTTGGCGCTGTGCGTGTGGCAGGCGTCGCCGGTGATAAAAACGCGCGGCGTGCGGGTGCCGAGGTCCTCCGGGATGACGTCGTCGAACCGGTCGGTGAGGCGGTGGCCCACCTCGTACACGCTGTGCCAGGCCACGTTGCGCACGTCGAGCGTGTAGGGGTGGATGATCGCATTGGCCTTGGCGATGATCTGCTCGATGGTGGTCTTGCGGACGGCCCCGTTATCGTCTGCGGGCACTTCGCCGAGGTCGACGTACATGCGGAAGAGATGCCCGCCCTCGCGCGGGATCAGCAGGATGCTGCCGCCGTCGTGGGACTGGATGGCGCACTTGAGGCGGATGTCGGGGAAATCCGTGTTCGCGAGCACGTCCATAACGCCCCACGCGTGGTTGGCCTGGTCGCCGGCCATGGTGCAGCCGATCGAAGCGCGGACCTTGCTGCGCGCGCCGTCCGCACCGACGACGTACTTGGCCCGCACGATGCGCGTCTGGCCCTCGTCGGGGCCTGCGGTGTGGAGGAGGGTCACGGCGACGGGGTACTCGCCCTCGCCGACCTCGAGCCCAACGAACTCGTAGCCGTAGTCGGGCGCCATGCGGGAGGGCGAGTTGGCCATGAATTCGCCGAAGTAGTCCAGCACGCGGGCCTGGTTGACGATGAGGTGCGGGAATTCGCTGATCCCACCCGGGTCGTCGAGGGTGCGGGCGCTGCGGACGATCTTCGAGGGGTTCCGGGGGTCCGGCTTCCAGAATGCCATCTCGGTGATGCGGTAGGCCTCGGCGATGATCCGCTCGGCGAAGCCGAAGGCCTGGAAGGTCTCGACGCTCCGGGCCTGGATGCCGTCGGCTTGGCCGATGGCGAGCCGCCCTGCGCGGCGCTCCACAATGCGGGTGGTGACGCCCGGGAACTGGGACAGCTGGGCGGCCGCGAGCATACCTGCGGGGCCGGTGCCCACAATGAGCACGTCCACCTCGTCAGGAAGCTGGGCGGAGCGGTCGATGCCGATGCCGGCAGCCGGCTGGACGCGCGGGTCACCGGATACGTATCCGTGATGGTGGAAATGCACGGGCTTTCCTCACTTCGTTGTGTGGCGGCCTGTCGCCGTCTTTCGTGTTCGATAATTGAACTTCGTGTTCTATTATCGAAATTTAGTCTGTGATCCAGAACTGTACGGCAGATATGACGTGGGTTACAAGTGCCTCGAAAACCTCCCGAATTAGGGGTTGACGATCCGCCATCCCTGGGTCATAGTCATCGTATACGATTTCGTACTCGATGAGGAGATATTCTTGGAACAGGTCACCGACCACATCCTGGCCGCGGCCCGCAAGGTCATCGCGGTGCATATCAACTACCCCAGCCGTGCCGCCCAGCGCGGGCGGACGCCGGAACAGCCGTCCTACTTCCTGAAGCCATCGTCCTCCCTGGCACTCGGTTCGGCAGCAGCCCCTTCGACGGTGGAGCGCCCGGCCGGCTGCGAACTCCTCGGCTACGAGGGCGAAATCGCTTTGATCATCGGCAAGCCCGCCCGGCGCGTGGGCCTCGAGGACGCCTGGAGCCACGTCGAGTGGGTCACGGCCAGCAACGACCTCGGCGTGTACGACCTCCGCTATGCGGACAAAGGCTCCAACCTCCGCTCCAAGGGCGGCGACGGCTTCACACCCGTGGGCCCGGGCCTGATCGCGGCCGACGCCGTGGACCCCGCCGCGCTGCGGATCCGCACCTGGCACAACGGCGACCTCGTCCAGGACGACACCACCAACGACCTGCTCTTCCCCTTCGCCCGGCTCGTGGCCGATCTCTCCCAACTGCTCACCCTCGAAGAAGGGGACATCATCCTCACCGGCACCCCGGCCGGGGCCTCGGTCGCCACGCCGGGCGACGTCGTCGAGGTGGAGGTCAGCAGCGCTGACCTGACCACCGGCCGGTTGGTCACCCGGGTGGAGGAAGGTACGACGCCGTTCGCGGACTTCGGCGCCCGGCCGAAGACGGACGACCTGCAGCGGGAGGAAGCCTACGGTTCCCGCGAAGCGGCGGGGCTTGCCGCTCTGGCACCGGAGGCGCCGGCTCCCGTCCTGTCCCCGGAGCTGAAGGCGAAGCTGGAAAGCGTCTGCACCGCCACCCTGTCCTCCCAGCTGCGCAAGCGCGGACTGAACAACGTCAGCATCGACGGCCTCACCTCCACCCGCCCCGACAAGCGCATTGTGGGCCTGGCCCGGACCCTGCGCTACGTGCCCAACCGCGAGGACCTTTTCAAGGCCCACGGCGGCGGTTTCAACGCCCAGAAGAAGGCGATCGACTCCGTCAACGAGGGTGAAATCCTCGTCATGGAGGCCCGCGGCGAAAAGGGCACCGGCACCATCGGCGACATCCTGGCCCTCCGCGCCCAGGTCCGCGGAGCCGCCGCCATCATCACCGACGGCGGCGTCCGCGACTTCTCCGCCGTCGCCGCCATGGACATGCCCACCTACTACGCCAACCCGCACCCCGCGGTCCTGGGCCGCCGGCATATCCCGTGGGACACGGACATCACCATCGCCTGCGGCGGCACCACCGTGCAGCCCGGGGACATCATCGTGGCGGATTCCGACGGCATCCTGGTGATCCCGCCGGCCCTCGCCGAAGAGCTCGCGGACGATTCCATCGCACAGGAGCGTGAGGAAACGTTCATCGCCGAGATGGTGCAGCAGGGCCACAGCGTGGACGGCCTTTACCCGCTGAACGCCGCATGGCGCATCAAGTATCACGAATGGGAAGCGATGGGAGGCGGTAAAACCAATGGCTGACACAGTGACAGCCGCTGCCACAAGCACAAACGCTGCCAGCAAATCCGAGCGGGCCTACGCCTCCGTCAAGACCCGCATCGTCGACGGCACCTACTCCCCCGGCTACCGGCTGGTGCTCGCCAAGATCGCCGAGGACCTGGGCGTCAGCGTGGTGCCGGTGCGGGAGGCCATCCGCCGGCTCGAGGCGGAAGGCCTGGTGAAGTTCGAGCGGAACGTCGGCGCCACCGTGGCCGGTATTGACCCCACCGAATACCTGTACACGATGCAGACGCTGAGCATCATCGAGGGCGCCGCGACGGCCCTTTCGGCTCCGCTCATCGGGCCTGCGGACGTGGCACGCGCCCGGTCCGTGAACGCCGAGATGCGCGACTGCCTGACGCACTTCGACCCGGTCCGGTTCACGCAGCTGAACCAGGACTTCCACAGCGTCCTGTTCGAGCACTGCCCCAACCCGCACATCCTGGACTTGGTCCACCGGGGCTGGAACAGGCTCGCGTCGCTGCGGTCCTCCACATTCCGGTTCGTCCCCGGCCGCGCCCACGAGTCCGTGGACGAACACGAGGAGCTCCTGCAGCTTATCGAGTCCGGTGCCGGCGCGGATGAGATCGAACGGGCCGCCCGCCTGCACCGCTCCGCCACCCTGGACGCGTACCTCGCCCAAAGCAACAGTTAGGAAGACAACAATGACGTTCACTGCTCCTGTTACCACCACCCACTACATTCCGCAGGACCTGCCCACCCACATCCAGCACTACATCAACGGAGAATTCGTTGACTCCGTGGGCGGCAAGACCTTCGACGTCCTGGATCCGGTGTCCAACACCAACTACGCCACCGCGGCCGCCGGGCAGAAGGAAGACATCGACCTCGCCGTCGCCGCCGCCCGCGACGCGTTCACCAACGGCCCGTGGCCGAAGATGAAGCCCCGCGAACGCGCCCGCGTCCTGAACCGGATCGCCGACGCCGTCGAAGCCCAGGAGGCCCGGCTCGCTGAGCTGGAGACCTTCGACACCGGCCTGCCCATCACTCAGGCCAAGGGCCAGGCGCTCCGCGCGGCCGAGAACTTCCGCTTCTTCGCGGACCTGATCGTGGCCCAGTTCGACGACGCCATGAAGGTTCCCGGCGCCCAGATCAACTACGTCAACCGCAAGCCGATCGGCGTCGCCGGCCTCATCACGCCATGGAACACCCCGTTCATGCTGGAGTCCTGGAAGCTCGCCCCCGCACTGGCCACCGGCAACACCGTGGTGCTCAAGCCGGCCGAGTTCACCCCGCTCTCGGCCTCGCTGTGGGCGCAGATCTTCAAGGATGCCGGGCTTCCCGACGGCGTGTTCAACCTTGTCAATGGCCTGGGCGAGGAAGCCGGCGACGCGCTGGTCAAGCACCCGGACGTTCCGCTGATCTCCTTCACCGGCGAGACCACCACGGGGCAGACGATTTTCCGCAACGCCGCGGCCAACCTCAAGGGCCTGTCCATGGAGCTCGGCGGCAAGTCCCCGTGCGTTGTGTTCGCCGACGCCGACCTCGACGCCGCGATCGATTCCGCTCTCTTCGGGGTCTTCTCGCTCAACGGCGAACGCTGCACCGCGGGCTCCCGGATCCTGGTGGAGCGCGCCGTGTACGAGGAATTCTGCGACAAGTACGCCGCCCGTGCAAAGAACATCGTGGTCGGGGACCCGCACGACCCAAAGACCGAGGTCGGGGCCCTGGTCCACCCGGAGCACTACGCCAAGGTGGCCTCCTACGTGGAGATCGGCAAGTCCGAAGGCCGGCTCCTGGCCGGCGGCGGCCGCCCGCACCACCTTCCCGAGGGCAACTACATCGCCCCGACGGTGTTCGCCGACGTCGCCCCGGACGCGCGGATCTTCCAGGAGGAAATCTTCGGCCCCGTCGTTGCCATCACCCCCTTCGACTCGGACGAGGAAGCCCTCGCCCTGGCGAACAACACCCGTTACGGCCTCGCCGCCTACATCTGGACCCAGAACCTCACCCGCGCCCACAACTTCTCGCAGAACGTCGAGGCCGGCATGGTCTGGCTCAACAGCCACAACGTCCGCGACCTCCGCACACCGTTCGGCGGCGTCAAAGCCTCCGGCCTGGGCCACGAAGGCGGCTACCGCTCCATCGACTTCTACACCGACCAGCAGGCCGTGCACATCACCCTCGGCACCGTCCACACCCCCAAGTTCGGCGCCTAGCAGCGCTCACCGGCCACCCTCAACGAAGAGAGAATCCCATGACCAGCCAAGCTTCACAGCACAACTTCGTCCCCACCCCCACCGTCCCCGCGCCGGACATCGTCCGCTGCGCCTACATGGAGATTGTGGTCACCGACCTCGCCAAGTCCCGCGAGTTCTACGTGGGCCTCCTGGGCCTGCACGTCACCGAAGAGGACGAAAACGCCATCTACCTGCGCTCCTTCGAGGAGTTCATCCACCACAACCTGGTGCTCCGCAAAGGCCCCATCGCCGCCGTCGCGGCCTTCGCGTACCGGGTGAAGTCCCCCGCCGAAGTGGACGCCGCCGAGGCGTACTACAAGGAGCTGGGCTGCCGCACCGAACGCCGCAAGGACGGCTTCACCAAGGGAGTCGGCGACTCCGTCCGGGTAGAGGACCCGCTGGGCTTCCCCTACGAGTTCTTCTACGAGGTGGAGCACGTGGAACGCCTCACCCAGCGCTACGACCTCTACTCCGCCGGCGAGCTGGTCCGGCTGGACCACTTCAACCAGGTGACCCCGGACGTTCCCCGCGGCCGAAAGTACCTGGAGGACCTGGGCTTCCGTGTCTCCGAGGACATCCAGGACTCCGACGGCGTCACCTACGCCGCCTGGATGCACCGCAAGCAGACCGTGCACGACACCGCCCTGACCGGCGGCAACGGCCCGCGCATGCACCACGTCGCGTTCGCCACCCACGAGAAGCACAACATCATCCAGATCTGCGACAAGATGGGCGCCCTGCGCATCAGCGACCGGATCGAACGCGGGCCCGGCCGGCACGGCGTCTCCAACGCCTTCTACCTGTACATCCTGGACCCGGACGGGCACCGCGTGGAGATCTACACGCAGGACTACTACACCGGCGACCCGGACAACCCCACCATCACCTGGGACGTCCACGACAACCAGCGCCGCGACTGGTGGGGCAACCCCGTGGTCCCGTCCTGGTACACCGAGGCTTCCCTGGTGCTGGACCTCGACGGCAACCCGCAGCCCGTCGTCGTCCGTGAGGAAAAGAGCGAAATGGCCGTAACCGTGGGTGCCGACGGCTTCTCCTACACCCGCAAGGAAGAGGACGGCCACGCCGGGGAAAAGACCGGCTTCAAGCTCGGCGCGCAGCTGTAGCCATGCTGGATGCCAAGACGATCGAGGCCATCGCCGACGAACTGCTGGAAGCGGGCCGCAGCCGGACACCGGTCCCCCGCCTGACTGCCCGCTACCCGGACATGACAGTGGAGGACTCCTACGCCGTGCAACAGCTGTGGCGCCGGCGCAACGAGGACGCCGGGCGGAAGCTGGTGGGCCGGAAGATCGGCCTCACCTCCAAGGCCATGCAGGCGGCCACCGGCATCACCGAACCGGACTACGGCGCCATCTTCGATGACATGGTGCTTGAGACCGGCTGCGCGGTCCGGTGGGACCGGTATACCCACCCCCGCGTGGAAGTGGAGCTGGCGTTTGTGCTGAAGAAGGACCTGTCCGGACCCGGCTGCACCATCTTCGACGTCCTGAACGCCACCGACTACGTGGTGCCGGCCCTCGAGATCCTGGATTCCAGGATCGAGATGGAGGGCCGGACCATCGTGGACACCATCGCGGACAACGCGGCGATGGGCGCCATGGTGGTGGGCGGCAACCCCGTCCGTCCCGACGCCGTGGACCTGCGCTGGGTCTCCGCCATCCTCTACAAGAACCAGACCGTGGAGGAAACCGGCGTGGCGGCAGGGGTCCTGGACCATCCCGCCGCCGGGGTCCACTGGCTGGCGAACAAGATCGCCGCCCACGGTGACGCCATGAAAGCCGGGGACATCATCCTGGCCGGCTCGTTCACCCGGCCGCTCTGGGTGTACCAGGGCGATACCGTCCACGCCGACTACGGACCCCTGGGGAGCATCACATGCCGCTTCGAGTAGAACCCGATCCCACCTTCCGGGATGCCCTGCGCAACCAAACGGGCGCTTCCGGCCGTCCTTTGGCCGGAATGTGGGTGTGCTCTGGCAGCCCCCTGGTGGCGGAGATCTGCGCAGGTTCCGGACTGGACTGGCTCCTGATCGACGCCGAACACAGCCCCAACGGCCTCGAGTCCATCCTTGCCCAGCTCCAAGCCGTGAACGGCTATCCGGTCCAGGTGATGGTCCGGCCGCCGGTCAACGACACCGTGCTGATCAAGCAGTACCTCGACCTGGGCGCCCAGAACCTGCTGATCCCCATGGTGAACTCGGCGGCCGAGGCGGAAGCCGCCGTCGCCGCCACCCGGTACCCGCCGCACGGCGTGCGCGGCGTGGGCTCCGCACTGGCCCGCGCATCCCGCTGGAACCGGGTCCCCGATTATCTGGCCGGGGCCTCCGGCACTGTCAGCGTCACCGTCCAGATTGAATCTGCCGCGGCCGTCGAGGCCGTCGAGGAGATCCTGGCGGTCGACGGCGTGGACGCCATTTTCCTGGGGCCCTCGGACCTCGCCGCGTCCATGGGCGTGCTGGGGCAGCAGGAACACCCGGACGTGCGTGCCGCCGTCGAACACTGCCTTGCTGCTGCCGCGGCGGCCGGCAAACCCGCCGGCGTGAACGCGTTCAATCCGGGCACCGCGCACCAGTATCTGGCCGCCGGCGCAGCCTTTATTCTGGTGGGCGCCGATGTGGCGCTGCTGGCCCGGGGCAGCGAAGCCCTCGCTGCGGGATTCGTGACACCGGCCTCCGGCGCCACCCCCACCAGTTACTGACCCCAAGGACCTATGCCGAGTTCCTGCGCCGGTTCGCCGAGGAAACCGACCCTGGCCTGCCCTCCGTTCGGCCCTACCGGTCCCGCCCGGACGGGTGTCCAATGGTCCGTAACGGTAGGAGCGCGGGCGAAGGAGCTGGCCATGGCTGCGCGGATCGGGTTCAGGGGCGCTTCGGGGCGCCGGCGGCGGCGGTTTTCAGCAAGGCTGGGGTCGGTCTTGTCCGTCTTGGCGCTCCTGGCCGGGCTGCTGCCCGCGGCCGCTCCGCCGGCCCAGGCGGCCACCCTCTACGGCCACGATATTTCCTGGCCCCAATGTCCGACGGCGGTCGGCGGGCTGGGGCTCCCGCTGCCGCCGGCGACGACGCAGTTCGTCGTGGTCGGGCTGACCCGGGGGCTTCCCTTCACCGAGAATCCCTGCCTGGCCAGCCAGGTGGGCTGGGTAGGCAGCAATAACAAACGGGCCCACGCCTACACTATGGCCGCCTTCCCCACTGCGGCCCAGCTGACCACGTACCGCGCGCAGGGACCCTGGTCCGTGGCGACCCGGGCCGGGCAGCTTTCGAATGTCGGTTACGCCGAGGCCCGGTACGCCGTCGCGAGCCTGCAGCGCGCCGGGTTCCGGCCCCCGGTCGTCTGGATCGATGTGGAGCCGCGGCCGGCCCAGCCCTGGCCGACCGCCACCGCCGTGCAGCAGCGGGAGAACCGGTACATCGTCGAGGGCCTCATGCGGGGCCTGCGGGACGCCGGCTTTTCCTACGGCCTGTACTCCTTCGCCTCTGGCTGGCAGTCCATCACCGGCTCCTGGCGGCTGCCGGGCGTCCCGGTCTGGGCCACCGCAGGGCGCCTGGACTACCCGGCCGAGGCGCTCGACCGGTGCCGGCAGCCGAGCTTCTCCGGCGGACGCGTCTACCTCGCGCAGTGGTACGACGACATCCGCGACTATGACCTCACCTGCGACCCGTACGCGTTCACACCGCTGCCCATGCCGGCTTCCGCGCTCTCCGGGGCCACGGCGGACTTCAACGGCGACTGGAACAATGACGTGCTGGCCCGGGTGGCGGCCACCGGGGAGATGCGGCTGTACGCAGGGACCGGGCGGGGCGGGCTTTCCCCGGGCCTCAAGATCGGCACCGGCTGGGCCGGCTTCAACGCCCTCGAAACCCCCGGGGATTTCAGCGGTGACGGGGCGCTGGACGTGCTCGCCCGGGAGTCGTCCACCGGCCGGCTGTGGCTCTACCGGGGTACCGGCTTTGGCGGTTGGCTGCCCCGCATCCTGATAGGCAGCGGCTGGCAAGCGATGAGTGCCATCGTCGGGCCGGGAGACTTCAACGGCGACCAACGCGTCGACGTGCTGGCCCGCGAGGCGGCAACCGGCATCATGTGGCTCTATCCCGGCACCGGCACCGGCGGCTGGCAGCCCCGAGTGCGGGTGGGCAGCGGCTGGAACGCCTTCAACGCCTTGGTCGCCCCGGGGGATTTTGACGGCGACGGAGCGGCCGACGTGCTGGCACGGGAAACGGCCAACGGCCGGCTGTGGCTGTACCGCGGAACTGGCACCGGCAGCTGGCGGCCCCGCGTGCTGCTCGGCACCGGCTGGAATGCCCTGACCGCGGTGATGAGCCCCGGCGACCTGAACGGCGACCGAACCCCGGACGTCCTGGCCCGCGACAGCGCCGGGGTGCTGTGGCTCTATCCGGGCAACGGAGCCGGCAAGTGGTTGCCCAGGGTCCGTGCCGGGACCGGCTGGAACATCATGAACGCGATCTTCTAGACGGCGCCGCCAGGAGCGGGTCCAGCCGGAGCGGGAGTCTTCGGGAACGGCGGCTCAGGCAGCCGCCGGAGCGGCCGCGGTCCGGGTGGCCGTCTGGTGACGGAACCAGGCGGCGAGCTTTTTGCCCTTGCCCTTCCACCAGCTGTCCTCGTCGCCTCCATGGCGCCACCGGAAGATCACCATGACCATCACGAAGACTCCGCCGGCGACGTTCTGCCACGTTCCGCTGGCGGCGTCGATCAGCACACTCACCGCACTGATGAGGATGGACGGCCAGGCCAGGGTTGTGAAGACGGTGTTAGCCACGTAGCGGCGGTGGGACCGCGGCACCGACAGTGCACGGACCATGTCGAAGCAGACACACACCACCACCACCGTCTGGCCAATGGACAGCAGGATTGAGCCCGGCAGGGTCCCGGCGAAGAGGGCCAGGGAACTGAGCCCGGAGTTCATGGCCTGCCCGCGATCAGTGCGGGTCCAGGCGCCGACTTACCCGGCCACATGGGATCAAACGTGCGGTGCTTCAACATGCGGTGCCCCCCGGCATCTACCACTGTTCGACTCGCCAGCTCGACTGGCCGGCAACCCCAATTGAACAGCGTGGTCGGCTGCCGGGTCCCGCGAGGAAGGTACTCGACTTTCGCCTGCACGGCTACGTGGCTCACCCGAAGGTGTACTCATTTTCGTGCGCCCGAACACTTGGTGGTCGAGCCCAGGGGCCACGTCTCAGCCCGGGACGCCGTTTACTGCGGCGGCCCGGGCCGGGATTCCGGGTACGCTTTTCGCGACCATCCGGTGTCCTGAATTCGTTGGATGATGCGTGGGGGCAGGTAGTCGGAGCCACAAAGACAGGTACCACTACCTGTTGTGAAGCCCGGATTTCGCGGCAACGATGAGGCCATTCGATTCAGCGATGGCAACCGCAGGATTGGGGGATGCGGCTCTTGCCTGTTGACTCCTCTGTCCGGGTGCCCCACAGAAGGAGTCTCACAAATGCGCAAGCTCACCAAGAAGAGCAAGGTCATCGCCGTTGCAGCCTCGGTTGCCCTCGTGGCCGTCGGCGGCGGCACGGCCTACGCCTACTGGACCACCACCGGCAGCGGCACCGGTACCGCCGCCAACTCCGCCGGCGGCGGCACTGTGACCCTGCATGCCAGCTTCGACGCCGGCCTGGCCCCGGGGAACTCCGTGCCCGTCGTGTACACGGCAGACAACAGCACCAACACCGGCACCGTCGTCGGCGCCCTCACCGCAAGCGTGACCACGAGCGTGGCGGAGTGCCTGCCGGCATGGTTCACGGTCAGCGCCAATACCTCGAACTCCCCCGTCGCAGCCAACAGCACCGGCACCCAGGTGGGGTCGGGAACACTGGCATTCCTCAATGACGCCGCCAACCAGGATGCCTGCAAGTCGGCCATCGTCACTGTCACAGTCGGCAGCCTGTAGCTGGTGACCCGGCGGGGCCGGACACCCGGCCCCGCCGGGGCCCTCGGGCCTCCGCCCAGCAACCATCAGCCACCGCCGACACCCACAATCCGCGCAACGCGCCGGTCGAAGGAGGATAGGTAATGCAGCATCCAGTGCGGTTCTTCCGGCTCGCGGGGGATCATGCGGGCCTCGCTGGCCGTGCCCTCATGATTGGCTTGCTGGCCATCTTCCTGCCCGCGGGCGCACTCTACGCCGCAGGGCAGCAATTGGCCCCGCCAAAGCCCGGAATCCAGCTGCAGGTCACGCCGGCCAGCCGGAACGTGGACCAGGGACAGGCCACAAGCTATTCCGCAAGCGTCAGCTCCACGGGAGGATTTGCCGGCACAGTTTCGCTGGCTGTCACCGGCCTCCCCGCTGGGGCAACGGCCACTTTCTCGCCGTCGTCCGTCAAACTGACGGCCGGGAGCACGGCCCAGCTCAGCATCAACGTATCCACGGCACCCTCCACAGCGGCCGGAGACTACGATCTGGCGCTGACGGGCCGGAGCGGCTCCGTCCAGTCGGCTGCCGTCAAGACCCAATTGCGTGTCAAGGCGCCCTTGCGCGTCTTCGGCCTCACCGGCGATGTGTCGGGCCTCCTCGCACCCGGGACCAGCCGGTCCCTGGATCTTGGAGTCAACAGCCCGAATAAGAGCATCGACGTCGGGAATCTGACCGTCTCGATCTCGGGTGTCGTCCGCACGGCGAAGGCAGTCGCGGCCAACCTGCCCTGCACGGCACAGGACTATGCCGTGGCGCAGTACAGCGGGCGCTATCCCCTGACGGTCCCGTCCGGCAGCAGCTCGCTCTCACAGCTTGGCATTCCACCGGCCCAATGGCCCCGGATCGCCATGCTCGACACTCCACGTCTCCAGGACGGCTGCAAAGGTGCAGTCCTCCAACTGGCGTACTCGGGATCAGGGCAGGGAAACTGACATGCGATCCACACGATCCTTGGTGCGCGGCACCAGACTCGCCGGAACCGCCTCGGCCAGTGCCGTCGCGCTCTGCCTGCTGGCCGGCGGGGGCACGGCCTACGCTTACTGGGCCAGCACGGGTGCGGGAACCGGGGCCGCAGCGGCCGCCACGATGCAGAAGGTCACCGTCGACGCGATGGTGGCAGGCGACTCGAGCAGCACCAGCCTGGTGCCGGGCGGCACGGCGGACGTCATCCTCCGGACCAGCAACCCCAACGGCTTCGCGGTCCAGCTGTACTCGGTCGCCGCCAGCGGGGCGGTCACGGCCGACGCCGCCCATGCCGGATGCGCCACCACGGGAGTTTCCTTCACGGCCCCGGCCGCCCCGCTCGCACCTGCCGTCACCATCCCGGCGAACTCTTCCCGGCTGGTCACCCTGCCCGGTGCGGCGAGCATGTCCGCGCTGTCACAGTCCGCCTGTCAGGGCGCGACCTTCAAAATTCCCGTCACCGTGGAGGCACGACGATGAGCCGTCACAACAGGCGCGAGGCCCGCCCGCGCGCCCGGGGCCGCGTTGCCGTCATCCTTGCCGGCGCGGCCCTCCTCTCGTGGGCCGGTCCAGGAGCCAACGCCTTCTGGACAACCGTTTCAAACGGAGGTTCCGCCTCCACCACCGCAGACGCGGTGGGCGCTGGCGCAACGCCGACGGCCTCCGTGTCTGCCGGAAATGTCACGCTGGCATGGACAGCCACCGCCACCCGCGCCGGGCGCCCGGTCAGCGGATACACGGTGGCCCGCTATGCCTCGGCATCGGGCGGCACCAAGGTACCCGCCGGCGGCAGTTGCGTAGGAACGGTCACCGCCGGACTCGGCTGCACCGACCAGGGTGTCCCCACCGGCGCCTGGTACTACACCGTGACCCCGGTGCTCGCGCAGTGGCAGGGAGCCGAGAGCGTCCGTAGCAGCGGTGCCGCCGTGGATACCACGCCTCCAGCCGCCCCTGCGGTGGCTGCCCCCGCTTATGTCAACATCGACAACGTCTCCTCCGTGCCGGTCAGCGGCACCACCGAGCCCGGGGCATCGATTGCCCTGGCCGTCACGGACGCCGGCGCGGCGCACACCGTGAACGCCACCGTCACCGCGAACGGCTCCGGGGCCTGGAGCGCCACGGTCAACCTGACGTCGCTTAACGCCGGAACCGTCAACTACCGCGCGGTCGCCACCGACACCGCGGGCAACCAAGGCAATCCCGCGACGCCGGGCACAGCGACCTCGGTCAAGGACGTCACCGCGCCGACAGTCACAGGAGTTCTACTGGCAGACGGCGGGGGCAGGAACGGCAAGCTCGATTCGAATGACAAGGCCACCATCACATTCTCCGAACGCCTGGACGCGTCCACGATCTGCAGTGGCTGGGCTGCCGATCCCAGCGAAACGCTGACACTGACCCCGGACCAAGCCACGGTTACCATCAGCTCCGGCTCCAGCAATACCCTCAGCGTCGCCGTGGATCCCTCGGTCTGCGCGACGTCGAGAATCGGCACCGTGGCATTGGGGGCCAACTACTATGGCTCGGGAACGCTCAGCTACAAGGGAATCATCAGCTGGGATCCGGCCACGAAGACGATCACCATCACCCTGGGGGCCCTGATCACGGGCGGCGCGGGTAACGGAACGGAACAGGCCGCTGTACCGTCCTATACGCCGGTATCCGGGATGCGGGACCTCGCAGGCAACACCTTCGCCACCACGTCCCCGGTCTCCGGCAGCACCAAGTCCCGGTTCTAACGACAACAGCGCCCGGGCCCCTAAGGTCCCGGGCACTGTTTTGTCTTCACTCGGGGTTGCGTGGCCGCCACACGACCAACGCCTGGGAGCGGGCCCGGGGGCGCTTGCCGCGGGCCAGGCTGACGACGTCGCCCGCGGCTCCAGCCGCGAAGATGCGGGAGTCGAGGGCGCGCGGGCGCCGTTCGAGTTCCTCGCTCAGTTCGGTGACGCGCCGCTGCAGGGCCGCCACCTGGTTTTCCAGCTGCAGGATCCGTTTGATGCCTTCAAGCGAAACGCCCTCCTGGGAGAGCCGCTGCACCTCGCGGAGCATGGTGATGTCCCGCTGCGAGTACCGCCGGGACTTGCCGGGGGCGCGGCTGGGCGAGACGATGCCCAGCCGGTCGTACTGCCGCAGCGTCTGCGGGTGCATGTCGGCCAGCTCCGCGGCGACGGAGATGACGAAAATCGGCTGCTCGTAGTCGAAGGCCATGGCGAGCGCCCGTTCCTAGAGCCGGGCCTTGGCTGCCAGTTCGGCGCGGACGTCCTCGCCGGCGGTGGCCTCGGAGAAAGCCTTGACGGCTGCTTCGGCGTCCTTGTTCAGCTTCCGCGGGACGGCGACGTCGATGGTCACCAGCAGGTCCCCGGTGGCCTTGGCGTGCTTGACGCCGCGTCCCTTGACCCGCAGGGTACGGCCCGACGGCGTGCCGGCCGGGACCCGTACTTTGACCTTGTCGCCGTCGATGGTGGGAACCTCGATGTCGGCGCCCAGGGCCGCCTCCGGGAAGGTCACCGGCACGTGGATGCGGAGGTTGTCGCCGTCGCGGACGTAGAAGTCATGCGGCTTCACCGAGACCGTGACCATCAGGTC
Organism: Arthrobacter sp. 001422645; assembly: GCF_059816125.1. NCBI lineage: Bacteria > Bacillati > Actinomycetota > Actinomycetes > Micrococcales > Micrococcaceae > Arthrobacter > Arthrobacter sp. 001422645. The sequence goes on from NZ_JCBANT010000010.1 coordinate 71,558, forward strand.
CCCGTTGCCGGCCGGACCGTACTGGCCCTTGCCGCGCACCCGGACCTTCTGGCCGTCCTTGATGCCGGCCGGGATGCGCACGTCGATGACTTCGCCGTCCGGTTCACGCAGGCCGATGGTGGTGCCGCGGATGGAGCCGGCGAAGGAAATGGAGGTGGACGCGGTCCGGTCCGCGCCCTTCTGCGGGGCCCGCTGGAACGACTGACCGCCGCCGAAGCCGCCGGCGCCTCCGCCAAAGAGGTCCGCGAACTCCGGCGGAATGCCGCCGGCCGTGCTGTAGCCACCGGAGTGGCGCCCGCTGCCGCCGGTGAACAGGCCGCCAAAGAGGTCTTCGAAGCCAGCCCCGCCGCTGGCGCCGCCGCCGCCTCCGCCGGGGGCGAACCGTGCGCCGCCCATGGCCCGGATGGCGTCGTACTGCTGGCGCTCGTCGGGATCGGAGAGCACGGAGTAGGCCTCGGAGATGTCCTTGAACTTCTTCTCCGAAGCGGCGTTCCCCGCGTTGGTGTCCGGGTGGTGCTGCCGCGCGAGCTTCCGGTAGGCCTTCTTGATGTCGGCGTCGGAAGCGTCCTTGGCGACTCCAAGGATCTTGTAAAAGTCCTTGTCCACCCAGTCCTGGCTAGCCAATGGCGTTTCCTTTCAAATCTGTGTGCCGAAGTGACAGTTCGCGCCGATGTTTTGTCGAAACACCGGCGCGAACTGTCACCTCGATGGGGTACTGCTACGCCGGCACAGCCACGATGACCTGTGCTGCGCGGAGCACGCGGTCTCCGGACTTGTAGCCCGAGCGCAGGACCTGGCTGACGGTGTCGATCTCGACGTCCGGGCCGGGCTGCTGGATGAGGGCCTCGTGGATCGTGGGGTCGAACTCCACGCCGGTCTCATCGATGCGCACCAGGCCGTACGTCTTCAGCGCGTTCTCCAGCTTCGCGGCGATCGCGGCGAACGGTCCGTCCGTGAGGTCACCATGCTGGCGGGCGGCGTCGACGTCGTCCAGGACCGGGAGCAGGGAGTTCAGGACGCCGATGACGGCCATCTCCCCTGCCACGGCGCGGTCGCGTTCGACGCGCTTGCGGTAGTTGACGTACTCGGCCTGCAGGCGGCGGAGATCATTCCTGAGCTCTTCCGCCTCCGCGCCGTCGACACCCTGGGCCACGGATTCCGCGGCCGGCACCTCAACACTGTTGAGGATGTCCTCCGCCTGGGACAGTGCGTCCCTGGAATCCGCTTCCCCGGCAGCGCGCTCCTGGTCGGGGTGGCGGGCCTGGCCGGTCTTCGGGTCAACCTTGCGGTTGTCGTGGATGATCGGCTTCTGCGGCTCGCCTTCCTGATTGGCGGCGTCGCGACGGCTCTCGGAAGAACCGTGCTCTTCTTCGTTACCGTGGTGCGGCATGATTACTTCTTCTCGTCTTCGTCAACGATCTCGGCGTCGACGATGTCCTCGTCGGTGCCGGCCGCCGGCTCACCGGCGGGTGCACCCTGGGCGCCGGTGGCGCCGTCCGGGGAACCTGCCTGGGCGTAGATGGCCTCGCCGAGCTTGGTCTGGGAAGCCTGGAGCTTCTCAAACGCGGTCTTCACAGCGGCGTCGTCGGTGCCCTCGAGGGCGGCCTTGAGCGCGTCGACGTCGGCCTGGACCTCGGTCTTGACCTCTTCCGGCAGCTTGTCGGCGTTGTCGGCGATCAGCTTGTCCACCGAGTAGGCCAGCTGCTCAGCGGTGTTGCGCGTGTCGGCGGCCTCGCGGCGGGCCTTGTCCTCTGCTGCGTGCTCCTCGGCGTCCTTGACCATGCGGTCAATGTCTTCCTTGGAGAGGCTGGACCCGCCCGTGATGGTCATGGACTGTTCCTTGCCGGTGCCCTTGTCCTTCGCGGAGACGTGGACGATGCCGTTGGCGTCGATGTCGAAGGTGACCTCGACCTGCGGCACGCCGCGCGGGGCCGGAGCGATGCCGGTCAGCTCGAAGGTGCCCAGCGGCTTGTTGTCGCGGGTGAACTCGCGTTCGCCCTGGAAGACCTGGATGGCCACGGACGGCTGGTTGTCGTCCGCCGTGGTGAAGGTCTCGGACCGCTTCGTCGGAATGGCCGTGTTGCGCTCGATCAGGTGCGTCATGATGCCGCCCTTGGTTTCGATGCCGAGGGACAGCGGCGTGACGTCGATCAGGAGGACGTCCTTGCGCTCACCCTTCAGGACACCGGCCTGCAGGGCGGCGCCGACGGCGACGACCTCATCCGGGTTAACGCCCTTGTTCGGTTCCTTGCCGCCTGCGAGTTCCTTGACCAGGTCGTAGACGGCCGGCATACGGGTGGACCCGCCGACGAGCACGATGTGGTCGATCTGGGAAAGCTGGATGCCGGCTTCCTTGATGACGTCGTGGAACGGCTTCTTGGTGCGCTCGAGCAGGTCCTTGGTGAGGTCCTGGAACTTGGCGCGGGTCAGCTGCTCGTCCAGGTGCACCGGGCCGTCAGGGGTGACGGAGAGGTACTGGAGGGAGACGTTGGTGCTGGTGGAGGAGGAGAGTTCCTTCTTCGCCTGCTCGGCTGCCTCGCGGAGGCGCTGCAGGGCGATCTTGTCCTTGGAGAGGTCGATGCCCTTGACCTTGAGCTGGTTCAGCAGGTAGTCGACAACGCGCTGGTCCCAGTCGTCGCCGCCGAGGCGGTTGTCGCCTGCGGTGGAGCGGACCTGGATGGTGGAGAAATCGTCCTCGTCCTTGCCCACCTCGAGGAGGGAGACGTCGAAGGTTCCGCCGCCGAGGTCGAAGACGAGGATGAGTTCGTCTTCCTTGCCCTTGTCCAGGCCGTAGGCCAAGGCAGCCGCGGTGGGCTCGTTGACGATGCGCAGGACCTTGAGGCCCGCGATTTCGCCGGCTTCCTTGGTGGCCTGGCGCTCGGCGTCGTTGAAGTACGCGGGGACGGTGATCACGGCGTCCGTGACCTTTTCACCCAGGTAGGACTCGGCGTCGTTCTTGAGCTTCATGAGGATACGGGCGGAGATTTCCTGCGCCGTGTACTTCTTGTCGTCGACGGCGACGCTCCAGTCGGTGCCCATGTGGCGCTTGACGGAAGCGATGGTGCGGTCGATGTTGTTGACGGCCTGGCGCTTTGCGATCTCGCCGACCAGCACTTCGCCGGACTTGGAGAAGGCAACAACCGACGGCGTGGTGCGGCCACCCTCGGCGTTGGCAATGACGGTGGGCTCGCCGCCTTCGAGAACGGAGACGACGGAGTTGGTGGTTCCGAGGTCGATACCTACTGCACGAGACATGTGTTGCTTCCTTCTTTCCTTGGAAACTTGCTGAGATGGCTGCGGACCGCGGGAGGTCCGGCCGATATTGAGTGATCTGCACTCAACTTTACTCAGGGCCGTTTCAAAGTCAATTCAAAGTTGAGCGAAGTGGACTCAACTTTGAATTTCGGGCTCCACGGAGCGCTCTCGCAGAGCTATTCTTGCCCGGATTTCCGGGCATGCGAGGGCGGCAACGCCTGGGACGCCGCCCTGTTCGCTGTGCGCGAAGCCGCCGCTAGCGGTCGGTTCCGGCGGCCCCGGCAGTTCCGTAGTCGCCTTCGGGGTACTCCCCTTCTTCTGCGGCAGCCGGCGGTGCGCCGGTGCCGCCCGCCGCGCCGTAGTCACCCTCGGGGTAGTCGCCCTCTTCTGCGCCGACGGCGGTTGTGCCGGCGGTGCCCGCCGCGCCATAGTCGCCGGTGGGGTATTCGCCTTCCACGGCTTCTGCCGGATTCTCCCCGGCCGTGCCCGCCGTGCCGTAGTCTCCCTCGACATACTGGCCCTCGGCGGCGTCGACGTCGGCATCCGCCGCCTTGCGATCAAACTCGTTGTTTTCGGACATGTTTGGATCCTTCCTGGAAGCCTCGGCGCGCCCAGGCAGGCGCAGTGGCAGTCTATCGAGCACCGGCGGGAGGCAACAGGGGGTGAGGAAAGCCCACCCTGGGCCACTTGGGGGCGGCTATTCCGGGGCGGCTATTCCGTGCGGCTATTCCGTGCGGCCTCCGGCCGGGTCCGCCGAGGGGCCAAGGCCTGCGAGGTCCGCCAGCGCGGCCAGATGGTGCGCGAAGAGCTCATCCGGAGCGGCGAAGGTGTCTGCGCCGTACTGACCGAACACCTCAAAGCTGATGGCACCGAACAGGGAAGTCCACACGAGTGCGCCGCGCGCCAGCAGAATGTCGGGCACGGCCAGTCGCATATCGCGGCGGATGCGCCCCAGGTCAGCGGCGAGCGGCGGCACGACGGCGGCCTGCCCGCCGCGCGCAGCCAGCCGGCCCGCGCGGTAGGCGCCGTCGAGGAGCGCCATCAATGCGTAAATGACCCGCGTGCCCGGTCCGGTGGTCCGCTCGGCCGGCGCACGGTATCCGGGCACAGGGCTGCCGAAGAGGAGTCCGTAGCGGGCCGGTTCGCGCAGCGCCCAGCGCCTCACTGCAGAGCCGAGTGCGCTGAACCGGCCGGAAAAATCAGCCTCGGGAAGGGCTGCCACCGCGGCGTCCACTTCGTCGCCCAGCTCGTTGTAGGCATCAATGAGCAGCAGGGTCAGCAACTCTTCCCGGTTTTCCACGTAGCGGTAAACCGCCGAAGAGACGACGCCGAGGTCCCTGGCCACAGCCCGGAGCGACAGCGCGGCAGCCCCGTGCAGGGCCAGATGCTCCCGGCCGAGGCGGACAATGTCCTCGATGGTCCGGGCCCGGGCCCGTTCGCGGGGCGTGGGCGGCTTCGGGGACGGGGCGCTGGGGTTCTGTGGCACTGACCCAGCCTTTCACAAAACAGAGCAGTGTCAACAAATGTGAGCACTGCTCTTGACTTTCGCCAGCGGCGGTCGCATCCTGTAATCAGAGAGCACTGCTCTCAAGTCGCCCGAGGGCATCCGGGGAGGGCGAAGTCTGCCCGGACAGCCACTGCCGACGCCCCCAGCTGACCAGCGAAAGAGAGAACCCCGTGTCCCAGTTCGAATCCCCGGAAGCCCGGCCCTTGGGCCTGTTTGTTGTCACCGGAGCGGGGCCGGTGGGCTGGACGGTTGCCGAACAGCTCGCTGCGGCGGGCCGCCGGGTGCGGGTACTGACACGATCCGGCAAGGGGCCCGATCACCCGCTGATCGAGAAGCAGGCCGTGGACGTGTCGGACCCGGCACGGCTTGGCGGGCTATTCCGCGGCGCCACGGCCGTTTTCCACTGCATCCATGGCTCGCAGTACAGCGCGAAGGTGTGGGCGGCGGAACTGCCCGGCGCCGAGCAGGCCGTCCTGGCCGCGGCCGGCGAGGCGGGCGCCGTCGTCGTCTTCCCGGAGAGCCTGTATTCGTACAGCGAGCCCGACCGGCCGATGACCGAAGAGGGTCCGCGCGAGGCACGGGGAGGAAAGCGCGGTGTCCGCACCGCACTCTTGAAGGCCCGGGCGGCGTCCGCAACGGACACTGTGAGCGTGGCCGCAGGCGATTTCTTCGGCCCCAGGGTCCGCAATGCGCATGCCGGCGAGCGCATGGTGAAACCGGTGCTGGCGGGCAAGTCCCTGATGGTGATCGGCAATGCGGGACTGCCGCACTCCTTCACGTACGTGCCGGATCTGGCCGCCGCCATGATCGTGGCCGCGCAGGACCGCACCCTGTGGAACACGGTGTGGCACGCGCCGACCGGCCCCGCGCTGAGCCAGCGGGAGATCGCCGCGGCGTTCGCTGCCGCTGCCGGCGCCCGGGCGCCGCGTGTGTCCGCCGTCCCGGGCTGGGCGCTGCGTGCGATGGGCATGTTCTCCCCCGCAACGCGGGAACTGGCGGAGACCCTTTACCAGTTCGAGCGCCCGTTTGTGATGGATTCGCGGGCGAGCGAAGCCGCCCTGGGGTTGCAGCCCACCCCGCTCACGGAGGCAGCCGCCGCCACGGTTGCCTGGTGGGGGGACCAGGAACAATGACGGCGGCTGCGGACTGAGTTCCGGCGAGCGGCGTTCCGGCTAGCGGATGCCTGCCTCCGCGGTTTCCGGCGCGGCAGGCAGGGTGCGGGCGGCAGCATCCGCCTCGGGGCGTCCCAGCTTGCTGGGCCACCAGATCCGGGGGCCGATGTCGTAGGCCAGGGCCGGGACCAGCAGGGACCGGACCACAATGGTGTCCAGCAGGACCCCGAAGGCCACGATGAAGGCCAGCTGCACCAGGAACATGATGGGGATGACGCCCAGGGCCGCGAAGGTGGCCGCGAGCACCACACCGGCGGACGTGATCACCCCGCCCGTGACGCCCAGGCCGCGCAGGATGCCGGGCCTGGTGCCGTGCTTCAGGGATTCCTCCCGGACCCGGCTCATCAGGAAGATGTTGTAGTCCACCCCCAGCGCGACCAGGAAGACGAACCCGAAGAGGGGCACGGTGGCATCGGCGCCCGGGAACCCGAAAACGTTGTTGAACACGTAGGCGGAAACCCCCAGTGCGGCGCCGTAGGACAGGACCACCGAGGCGACCAGCAGGACCGGTGCCAGCAAGGAACGCAGCAGGATCATAAGGATCACGAGGATGACCGCGAGGACCACCGGGATGATGGTGACGAGGTCACGCTGGGCGGTGGTGTTCGTGTCCAGGGCAGTGGCGGTCACGCCGCCCACCAGCGCGCCGTCGTCGATCTTCTTGAGGCCCTCGCGGAGGGCCACCACGACGTTTTCCGCCTCGTTGGAGTCCGCGGCGAAGTTCAGCGTGGCGTTGATCAGGACCTTGCCGTCCCGCACCGCCGGTTCCGTGGGGGCCGCGGGAGCGCCGGGAGCAGCCGGCGCGCCGGTGATCGGCACGCCGCCGTCGGCCAGCAGGTAGGCGTCCCCGACGCCGTCGGTCGCCTTGGTCTGTTCCAGCACTTCCTGCGCCTTCGCTTCGTCGGCTACGATCACGGCGGGGCTGCCGGTGCCGGCGTCGAAGTGCCGGGCCAGGGCGTCCTGGCCGTCGACGGCGTTGGAGGCGGTGAGGATGACATCGGTCTGCGGGACGCCGTTGGCCTTGAGCTGCAGGACGCCGGCCGAGGCCACGAGGAGCAGCAGCACGGAGGCGATCCAGACGGTCCGGGGCCGGCGGGACACGAGGGAGCCGGTGGCGCGCCACAGGCCCTTCTGCCCCTCAAGGCCGGTGACAATTGCAGGCTCGCGTTCAGTCTCCGGGAGCAGTCTGGGGAGGAAGGGCCAGAACGCGGCGCGGCCCAAAAGTGCCAGCAGCGCCGGCAGCAGGGTGAGGGCGGCGAAGAGCGAGCAGAGGATGCCCGCGGCGGCTACCGGGCCGAGGGCCTTGTTGGAGTTGAGATCGGAGAACAGCAGGCAGAGGAGCGCGATGATGACCGTCGCGCCGGAAGCAACGATGGGTTCCCACGAATTTTTCCACGCCGTCAGTGCGGCGGCCGTGCGGTTGGTGCTGTGCGTCAGCGCCTCACGGAACCGGGACACGTAGAGCAGCGCGTAGTCCGTGGCGGCACCGATCACCAGGATGGACAGGATGCCCTGGCTCTGGCCGTTGAGCTGGATCCAGCCCAGTTTCGCCATGCCGAAGACGAGCAGGATGGCGGCGCACAGGGCGAAGACCGAGGTGAAGAGGACGACAATCGGCAGCAGCAACGAGCGGTAGACAATCAGCAGGATCACGAACACCGCACTGAGGGCCGCGAGCAACAGGATGCCGTCAATGCCGGCGAAGGCGCTGACGAGGTCCGCGGTCAGCCCGGCCGGGCCGGTCACGAAGGTCTGCATGCCCTCCGGGGCGGACGCCTGCACCTCGTCGCGGAGTTCCGCGACAACTTCCTTCACTTCGCCGGCCGCATCGATCGGGACGACGAACTGCACGGCTTTGCCGTCCTCGGACGGGATGGGGCCGATGACAGTGCTGCCGGCATCCAACGCCTCAAGATTTCCCTTGAGGGCTGCCACCTCACCGAGCTGGGCCGGGGTGAAAGCGGCGTCGCTCTCGATGACAATGACGGCGGGGATCTCGTTGGTGTCCCGGAACTTGGCCTGCCAGTCCTGGGCCGCCGTGGCTTCGGCCCCTGCCGGGAGGAAGGACGCCTGGTCGTTTGAGGAGACCTCTTCCAGCCGGCCGAAGGTGGGTCCGCCGATCCCGGCGATCGCAAGCCAGGTGATGACGAGCAGGACGGGAACCAGCCAGCGCAGCCAGAAGGGGACGCGGGCACCGGATCGTGGGGTCGTGTTCATGGTTCCTTCTGGTGATTGCCTGGGAGGAGTAGAATTGAGTCCATCATAGACTATCTCCACAATGGAGAGATATAGAGGCGGCGATATAGATGCCGTGGTAAAGACGTGGAGGTAATCCTGCGTATCCGATCTCTAGATCATCCCGGGACGCCTCGGGGCCGACGCCGGGCGCCCCTGAAGTAAACTCCGGATGGCGCCGCCAACCGCGGAGCAAGGCGACACAGGCGACAGGATAGAGGGAGGTGCACCGTGACAGTTGATTCCTCGGGCCGCCCCGACGCGTCCGGGCCGCCTCCGCTGGTCCGGCTGCTGCAGGAGTTCAGCCTCGAAGCCAACCGCTACGTGGACTCCGCCGGCGGCCGCAACGACATGCACCGCACGGACCTCAACGCCCTGGCCGTGATCATGCAGCACACCGCGCGGAACCAGATCGTCACACCCGGGGTGCTCCGCAAGGAACTCCACCTCAGCTCCCCCGCCACGACGGCGCTGATCGACCGGCTGTATAAGTCCGGACACGTGGTCCGGGAACGGCTTGGCACGGACCGCCGCCAGGTCCAGCTACGGATGACCCCCAAGGCCTACCGCGACGGCGGCGCCATGTTCCTGCCGCTGGCCCGCCACATGGACGCCGCGATGGCCGAATTCACCCCGGAGGAGCTGGAGATTGCCACCCGGTTCATGGCGTCGATGATCGAGGCGACGGTCAGGGCCGGGCAGGAGGCGGCGCAGCAGACGGCACCGTCTCCAGCTGACCTGCCGTAACTGCCGTCTTCGGGTGCCCCGCCCGCATTCCTCTCCGGCCCGCCCAGACCGCCGGCAGCCCCCTCAGGCCCGCCCAACCCGCCGGCCGGCCCACCCAGACAGCGGCCGCGGCCAGGCCCAGGGGGACCACGAGCGCCCAGCCGCTGAAGAGCAGCACGGCCAGCATCACAACGGAGGCCACAATAACGCCGTACCAGGCCGGCGTCCGGGCGGGCAGCAAACGGATCCCGGCCACCAGGCCAAACGCCGTCACGGCGGTGAAGCAGGCCGATGCCGCCCCGATCTGAAACTGCATGTTGCTCAGCCCGGCCGCGGCCGCCCCGAAGGACAGGAACGTCATCGCGGCCAGCAGCCCCAGGCTGGCTGCGGGCACCCGGCCCGGGCCAGTGCCCCGCGCGAGGGACCGCGGCAGCACGCCGTCGGACGCCAGGCTCGCCCCCAGCCGGCTGGCGCCGGCGACGAAGGTGTTGATCGGGCCGAAGGTCAGCACCGCGGCGGCGACGGCGGTCAGCGGGGCGGCGAGTCCGCCGAGTCCCTTTTCGAGCAGTTGCGCGATGGGCACGTCGCTGCCGGGGAGGGCCGGGCCCAGTACGGCGACCGAGGCTGCGACGACGCCGATGTACACCACGCCGACCACAACCAGAGTGAGCCAGGTGGCCCGTTTGAGGTCCCGTTCCGGATTGCGAAATTCCCCGGCAAGGTGTGTGACCGCCTCCCAGCCGGCGAAGCAGAAGAAGAGCAGGCTGGCCACCCCGCCCACGGCCCAATAGCCGTGCGGCGCGAACGGCGTGAAGTTCTCGGCCCTGGCGAACGGCGCGGCGAGGGCGACCGCCAGCGCCAGCAGCCCGACCAGCAGCACCATCAGCACCAGTTGGATGCCGCTGGACATCCGGATCCCGACAGCGTTGCATCCGAACGCGGCGGCCAGCAGCAGCGCCGCGGCCAGCAACGCCGTCCCGCGCCCGCCGCCCAGGGCGTGGGCGATGTAGTTGCCGCCGATGACGGCTGTCGCGGGAGCGCCGAACGGAATGGCGAAGTAGAAAAGGTAGCCGGCCACGGCCGAGGCGCGGCGCCCGTAGGCACGGGTCACAAAGTGGGCGATTCCGCCGGCGTCGGGCTGCTGGCGGCTCATCTCCGCGAAGCTGAAGGCCACGGGGGTGCAGAACACGAGCAGCAGGGTCCAGGCCAGGAGCGACGCCGGGCCGGCTTCCTTGGCGGCGATCGCCGGGAGGACCAGGATGCCGGAGCCCAGGATCGCCCCGACGTAGATACCGGTCGCCCGGAACAGGCCGAGCCCTGCCTGCTTGCTGCTGTTGATGTTCACTCCTCTAATCATCCGCACCACGGCCGCGGGCAGAAGCGGCAAAACAGACGGGCACGCATAAAATCCTGCCGTCTTCCGCCCGGCCGCTTCCCCCGCTTCCGCTGATTTGCCGGCGCGTGGCGGTAGCGTTTCATTATGAGTGCGCAGCAGCCTGAAGATGTGTACAGCCACGGCCACCACGAGTCGGTGGTCCGCGCCCACGCCTCGCGGACGGCGGAGAACTCCGCGGCCTTCGTGATCCCGCACCTCACGCCCGGAGTCTCGGTGCTCGACGTCGGCTGTGGGCCGGGCAGCATCACGTGCGACTTCGCCGGACTCGTCTCCCCCGGGAAAGTCACCGGGCTGGACCGCTCGCCCGAGGTGATCAGCCACGCTGCCGCCCTCGCAGCCGAGCGCGGCGTGCAGAACGTCGAGTTTGTCGCCGGCAACATCTACGACCTCGATTTCGACGACGAAACGTTCGACGTCGTGCACGCCCACCAGGTGCTGCAGCACCTCACGGACCCGGTCGCCGCCCTCCGGGAAATGCGCCGCGTCGCCAAACCCGGCGGGATCGTGGCGGTGCGCGACGCCGATTTCCACGGCATGAGCTGGTACCCGGCCGTCCCCGAGCTGGATGAATGGATGGAGCTCTACCAGCGGATTGCCCGCCGCAACGGGGCCGAGCCCGACGCCGGCCGCCGCCTGGTTTCCTGGGCGCAGTCCGCCGGGTTCACCGACGTCGCACCCTCCAGCAGCAACTGGCTGTACGCCACCGGCCAGCAGCGCCGCTGGCAGGCCCGGGTGTGGGGCGAACGGGTGCTGCACTCGGCCTTCGCGGACCAGGCGCTCGAGTACGGCTTCGCCAACGCCGCCGACCTGGCCCGGATTTCGGCCGGCTGGCACCGCTGGGGCTCCACGGACGACGGCTGGTTCCTGATCCCCAACGGCGAAGTCATCGCCCGGGCCTGAACTGCACCCCCACCAAGCCGGTGCCGCGCGGAATGTGACACGACTATGTCCCTCCTGCCGGAACCTCCTCCCGCCCGCGGCCGTAAACTGGCTCCGTGCAACCCTCCCTTTGGCTGGCCCTGGCGGGCGCCGGCGTCTTGATCAGCTTCACGCCCGGCGCGGGCGCCATCAACACCATGAGCAACTCGCTGAACTCCGGTTTCCGGCGCGCCATCTGGGGAATCCTGGGGCAGCAGGCGGCACTGATCGTGCACGTTGTGATCGTGGCCCTGGGTGTCGGCGTCCTGGTGGCCAGCTCGCCGGTCGCCTTCAACGCGATCCGCTACGCGGGCGCGGCCTACCTTGTCTACCTGGGCATCCAGCAGTTCCGGCACAAACCCGATCTGGACCAGGAGAAGGCGGCCGCGCTGCGCAATGAGCCAGGCCTCTCCATGTTCCGCCGCGGTCTGTGGGTCAACCTGCTGAACCCCAAGGCGATCGTGTTCTTCCTGGCCTTTATGCCCCAGTTCATCCGCCCGGAGGATCCGCTGCTGCCGCAGTACCTGGTCCTGTCAGCCACCGTGGTGGTCATCGACATCCTGGTGATGTGGTTCTTCTTCGCGGCCGCGGCCAAGTCCTTCCAGCGCTTCACGCACGATGCCCGCGGACAGCGGATCCTCAACAGGACATTCGGCGTGCTGTTTATGGCCGTCGGTGTGATGCTGGCCCTGATCCACTGACGCCCCGGCCACAGCCCCCGCGTGACAGGTGCAGAATACAAGTGTGACAAGCTTGTAATGTTTACGGTCCGGAAACTAGCCAAGGGGAAACCGCATGATTCATGATTGCACTATGACATCACCGCCGAGGACCCCACCGCCGAGGACCTCACCGCCGGACCAGTACCGGATCATCGCGGTCTGCACCGGCAACATCTGCCGGTCGCCGATGGCTGAACTGATGCTGGCGGAGGCAATGGCCGCCGCGGGCCTGGCCGGCGCCGTCGTGGATTCAGCCGGAACCACGGCTTACGAGGTGGGCCGGCCGATTGACCCGCGGGCCGCCCGCAAGCTCACCGCCCACAGCATCCCCTCGGACCAGCATGTGGCGCGCGAATGGCGGACGGATTGGTTCCACAGCCGCGACCTCATCCTCGCCCTGGACGTGGACCACTTCGGCTGGCTGCAGCAGGCGGCGCCGGACCGCGAGTCCCTGGCCAAGATCAGGATGTTGCGCAGCTTCGATCCCGCCGTCGCGGGCAAGGACCCCCTCGACCAGGGCATCGAAGACCCCTGGTACGGCGGCCACGCGGACTTCGACGTCACCTGGAACCTGATCCACGCGGCACTTCCCGGGATCGTGGCGCACGTCCAGGCCGAGCTCGCCGTGCTCCGGCGACCGGGCGGCAGTGATCAACCCAATGCAGGGCAGCCGGTACGCTCTATTTCATGAGTCCTGCACCCGTCATCATCGCCATCGACGGACGATCCGGCGCAGGCAAGACCACCCTGGCGATCGAACTGGCGGCACGGCTCCGCGAGCACCACAAGGTGTCCCTCTTTCACCTCGAGGACATCTACCCCGGCTGGAACGGGCTCGCGGCCGGCGTCGAACGCTACGCCTCGACGGTCCTGGCCCCGCTGCACCGCGGCGAGCCCGCCGAATGGGTCAGCTGGGACTGGAACGCGCACTACGACGGCGAGACCCGCACCACCCGGCCCGCCGAGATCGTCCTGGTGGAAGGCGTGGGTGCGGCCGCTGCGGCAGCCCGCCCCTACCTGTCCGCGGTCATCTGGGCCGATTCGCCCGAACACGACCGGCGCAGCAGGGCCCTGGCCCGGGACGGCGACAGCTACGCACCGTACTGGGATGAGTGGGCCGCCCAGGAAGAGGAGTGGCTGGCCGTGGACGACGTTCCGGCCCAGGCCGATGTCCGCGTGCTCAACCTGGCCGACGGCGCCGCGCCGGCCGAAGTACTCCAGTCCCTCCAGTACCTCCCGGCCTTGTCCACGGTGATGCTCCCGGAACTCGCCGCCCGCCGCGGCCTGGAGCTCCGCGCCGAACGGATCACAGCCGCGCCGGACCCTGCCCGGCTGTTCGAGTCCCTCTACGGCCGCTCAGCCAACGCCGTCTGGCTCGACTCGTCCCTGCCGCCGGACGAAGGCGCCGCGGCGGAACGGAGCCGGTTCAGCATCCTGGCCGACGACGGCGGCCCGTTCGGCCAGTCGGTCCGGCACACTGCGGGCAGCACCCAGGTGACGGTCGGCAACGCCGCTGTCACGACGGAGGAGCCGTTCTTCCGGTGGCTCGACGGCGTCTGGGGCGACCGCGTCCTCCGCGGCCCCGAGGGCTACCCCTGCGAGTTCACCCTGGGCTGGCTCGGCTACCTCGGCTACGAACTCAAACGCGAGACCGGCGGCAGCGACGTCACGGCCGAGTCCCCCGATGCCTGCCTGCTGTTCGCCGGGCGCGCCGTGGTGCTGGACCATGTGGAGCAGGCGGTCTGGCTGCTGGAGCTGGACACCCCCGACGCCGGGGACTGGCTCGGGGCCGCCCGGACCGCCGTCACCGGGGCATGCGGCGGCCTCGAACCGTCCGCCCCGCGCGCGGGCGCTGGCACTGGCACTGCCCCGGCCTTCACCGCACGGGACTCGGAGGTCGCCTACAAGTCCAAAATCACTGAGGCCCAGTACCAGATCGCCGAAGGCAACACCTACGAGGCCTGCCTGACCACCGCCCTGACAGCAGAACTTCCGGCTTCCGCCCTGGACCCCCGGCAGGCCTACCTGGCGCTGCGCCGGAGGAATCCGGCCCCGTTCGCCAGCTATCTGCGCTTCGGGGACCTCACGGTGGCGAGCACCTCGCCCGAGCGGTTCCTGCGGATCGCGGCCGACGGCCGGATGCGCGCCGAGCCGATCAAGGGCACCCGGCACCGGGACGCGGACCCGGCGCGGGACGCGCTGCTGCGGCAGGAACTCGAATCCTCCCCGAAGGACCGGGCCGAGAACATCATGATCGTTGACCTGCTGCGCAATGACCTCAGCCATTTCGCGGTGCCCGGCACGGTGTCGGTCAGCCGGCTCTGCGCGATCGAAAGTTACGCCACGGTCCACCAGATGGTGAGCACCATCGATGCCAGGCTCAGGCCCGGGATGCCGCGGGCCGAGGCCGTCGCGGCGTGCTTCCCCGCCGGCTCCATGACCGGCGCCCCCAAGGTCAGCACCATGGCCATCCTGGACCGGCTGGAGGGCGCGCCGCGGGGGGTCTACTCCGGCGCGATCGGCTATTTTTCGCTGAACGGCGCCACCGACCTGGCCGTGGCGATCCGCACCCTGGTGCTCGCGGAGCGGCCCGGCGGTGGCACCGGGCTCAGCCTCGGTGTGGGCGGGGCGATTACGGCCGATTCCTCGCCGCAGGACGAGTACGAGGAAATCCGGACCAAGGCCTTCGGGGTCCTCTCGGCGCTCGGCGCGGAGTTCCCGCCAGGCTGACGCCAACCCCGTCACCCGGCTGGCCAGTGCAGCGCGGCTACTGCAAGGTGGCCGTCAGCCGGGCCACGTTGTCCACGTATTTGACCCCCATGGGCCGCTTCATCCAGTCCTCGAGGGTCAGTTCCCGCGAAATGCCCCGGTAGGTGTCCTCCACGGCGCTGATCCGGCGCACGATGTCCTCGCCCAGGAGCATCACTGAGACCTCAAGGTTCAGCGAGAAGGAGCGCATGTCCATGTTGCTGGACCCCAGCACCGCCACGTCGTTATCGATGGTGAAGTGCTTGGCGTGCAGCACGAAAGGGGCCTTGTACAGGTAGATCCGCACGCCGGCTTCCAGGAGCGCCTCGTAGTACGACTGCTGGGCGTGGTGGACCAGGAACTGGTCACCTTTTTCCGAGACGAAGAGTTCGACGTCGACGCCGCGCTGCGCCGCCGTCGTCACCGCGTACAGCAGCGAATCATCCGGGACGAAGTAGGGGCTGCAGATCGAGATCTTGTGCTGCGCCGAGTAGATCAGCGTGTTGAAAAGACGCAGGTTGTTTTCCGTGATGAAGCCGGGGCCGCTGGGCACCACCTGGGCCGTGATGTTGCCGGCGTGCAGTTCGGGACGATGCGCCAGCTGATCCTCGAGCGACTCGTCGGTCTCGCTGAGCCAGTCCGTGGCGAACACGACGTTGAGCGTGGTGACGATCGGCCCCCGCAAGCAGGCCATCAGCTCGACCCATTCGCGGCCCACCTTGCGGTGCCGCGGGTTGTTGTACGAGGGTTCGATCAGGTTCTGCGAACCGGTGAAGGCCACCTCGCCGTCGATCACCATGATCTTGCGGTGGTTGCGCAGGTCCGGCCGGCGCCACTGCCCGTGCACGGGCCGCAGCGGCAGCATGGGACGCCAGCGAATCTTGCCGGCCTTGAGCCGGGCGATCAGCTTGCTGTAGCCCTGGATGCGCAGGGTCCCCAGGTGGTCGAACAGGAGACGGACCTCGACGCCGCGTTCTGCGGCCTCTTCCATCGCCGTCAGCAGATCGTCCGTGACGTGGTCCGAGCTCAGGATGTAGAACTCGGCGTTGACGAAGGACTCGGCCTTACGGACTGCCGCCGCCATCGCCTTGATCGAGTCCGGGTACCCGGGGAGGAGCTCCACGTGATTGCCGTCCACCATCGGCAGCGAGCCAAGGGTCTTGTTCAGTTCCGCCGCGGAGGCCACCCATTCCGGGCCGTCGTAGCGGCTTTCCAACATGGCCAGGTCGGCCGTGCCGGCGCGCACGCGGGTGTTCACTGCATCCTGCTGCGCCCGGCGCTTGCGGGAGAGGCGGAAATTGCCGAAGAGCAGGAACAGGACCAGGCCGAGGGCCGGGACGAAGAAGATGATCAGCAGCCAGGCCATGGCCGTGGTGGGGCGTCGGTTTCCCGGGATGATGCCGAGGGCCAGCACCCGGATGGCGAGGTCCACCACGGTCAGGATCATGATCACCCAGGACGGCAGCGTTTCCGCCAGCGAAAATGGCCACAGCACAGGCGAACCCCTCAAGCTCCAGACCCGCGGAACAGTTCCGGAACGGGCAACCGTCAAATCCTAACCCGTTGCCCGCCGCACTAAGCTGAAGCCATGACTTCTCCTGCCGCCGCTCCCTCCCCCGCCACGGTGCTGGTCTTCCTCGACCCCGCGTTCGAGGACGGCCGGCTGGCCGATGCGTCCAAGCCGCAGCTCATGGCGACGGACCAGGGCGCCACCCGCGGCGATGGTGTTTTCGAGTCGCTGCTGGCGGTGGGCGGGCACCCCCGCAAGCTCCAGGCACACCTGAACCGCCTGGCCGGGTCCGCCCGGCTCCTGGAGCTGGACATCCCGGCGGAGGAGCCCTGGCGCCGCGCCATCACAACGGCCATCCGCGAATACCGCAGCCAGCACGTGCCGGGGTCCGTTGCTGACGACGAACTCGTGGTGAAGCTGCTGGTGACCCGCGGCGTCGAAGGATCCGCCATGCCCACCTGCTGGGTCCAGGCGTCCGCACCCGGCCCCGCCGGGCGTCGCCAGCGCGAGACCGGCGTCGACGTCATCCTGCTGGACCGCGGCTACGACAGCGAAGTGGGCGAGCGGGCGCCGTGGCTGCTCCTGGGTGCTAAGACCCTTTCCTATGCGGTCAATATGGCGGCCCTGCGGTACGCGCATGCCCAGGGTGCGGACGATGTCATCTTCACGTCCGCGGACGGCCGGGTCCTGGAGGGTCCGACGTCGACCGTGCTGCTCGCGCACCTGGAGACCGTCGACGACGGCGCCGGCGGGGTCCGCACCATCCGGCGCCTCATCACCCCCCAGCTCGACAGCGGGATCCTGCCCGGCACCTCGCAGGGCGCCCTGTTCACCGCGGCCAAGGCCGCCGGCTGGGAGCTGGGCTACGGCCCGCTGGAACCCCACGACCTCTACGACGCCGACGCCGTCTGGCTGATCTCCAGCATCCGGCTGCTGGCGCCCGTCAACCACATTGACGGCAAGGAAATCGGCACCCCGGAGCTGCGCCGGCAGCTCACGGCAGAGCTCAACGCGCTCTACGCCACGATCCAGTAGCCCAGCGGCATGCAGCGCGGGGTCAGCTGCGGCCCACCCGGGCGCCCCGGATGGGCGCGTGGTGACCCCGCGTTCCGCGTGTCAGCCCTTGGCGAGGGCTTCGTCGACGAGACGGGCCAAGTCGACTGACGCATCCGCGGTGAGCCCGATCCCCGTTACGACGGCCGTAGCCGACAGCGTTCCCTTCAATCCCATGACCATGACTGTCGTCACGGCCTGCCCGGAGGGCAGCGTCTGAGTGGAGAGGGAGCTGAACGAGTTGTCCCCGGTTGTTTTCACGTCCAGGACTTTCGTCGTGTTCGTGATTTTCTGGCCCTGGAACTCCAGCGTGAAGTTTGCACACTTCGTGCTGTTCGCCTCGGAGGCTTCGACATTGCTGCTTAGGAGCTCCGGGTCCGTGACCGCCACGAGGGTGAGCACCGTGATGGTTTCCTCCTTGGCCGATTCGGCGCCGCCGGCGGCGTAGGTGCTGCCCTCGGGAATCTGCGCGCTGCTGTCCGCAAGGGCGCCGCATTCCGCGGGAGTGATCTTGGCGGCGTCCATCATCTCGCCGGCCGATTCGATGCCCTGGTCCAGTTCGCTTGCCGGAACGGCAGTCAGCGGCCGGCCTGCGGCGTCTTTCAGCCCGGCGATGATCGCGGCCAGCTCCTTCTCCGCGTACGCCTTCGGTGTGGGAGTCGGCGTGGCGGACGGCGATGCCGCCAGCGATTCTCC
Source organism: Arthrobacter sp. 001422645 (assembly GCF_059816125.1). Taxonomy (NCBI): domain Bacteria; kingdom Bacillati; phylum Actinomycetota; class Actinomycetes; order Micrococcales; family Micrococcaceae; genus Arthrobacter; species Arthrobacter sp. 001422645. The sequence goes on from NZ_JCBANT010000010.1 coordinate 89,496, forward strand.
CGAAGCCGGAGAAGACGAGCCCCCGGCGGCTGAGGACGTGCCGCAGCCGGCGAGCGCCAGCGTCGTCGCGAGAAGGAGCGCGGCCGGTGTGATGCTTCTTAGATTCATGGAGGTCCCCAGTTCCTGTGTGATGTGGTCATGCACCGCTCCCAGACGCGATAGCCGAGAGCCTACGACATCCGTTGCACGAAGGGAAAGACAAACGCCACGGCAACGACACGCCTGTCGGGCCGGCTAGGCCCACGCCGTCCGGAGCGCCTCCCAGGCGTCGTCGTCGAGCATGCTGGACGGCGTGACGGCGACGGCGGTCGCCCCGCCCGAGATGGACGCCGCCAGCGCGGCTGCCAGGTCCGCCGCGGAGATGCTGCCACCCGTCGCCCACATCCCCACCGAAATGACGAACTTGGGAGAGCGCTTCGCCATGGCCCGGGCCAGTTCGGCGGAGTATTCGGGCTCCTTGCCGTTGAGCCCGAAGTAGTTCCACACCACCAGCCGGTCCGCGGCCGAGGCCAGGAGGCCGTAGTCGTGACCGCTCTCCGTGCGGTCGCCCGCCGGATCGTCCCACGGAGCCCTGACGTCCATGTCCAGGGTGGCCCCGTTTTGGTGTGCGGCCGCCGCCGCCTTCGCCACCACGGAGGCCAGCGCCGCGGAACGCCACGTCGCGATGCTTGGATGCCCGACGTCGATGTCCCCGCTCGCCTGCCTCGGCCAGTCGGTGGCGCCGCTGGCCAGCATGTAGGAATCGCGGTCATCGCCCCCGTAGGTGTTGTTGTCGAACATCAGTTCGGTCAGGGCCACCGCGTCCGGCTGGTAGCGTTTGGTCACCTCGGCCACGAACTCCACCAGCCGCTCCCCGGCCGGACCGGTGGTGAGGGCGGTAACGCTGGCGAAGTCCGTGGACCGGGTGCCGTCGAAGTTGATGCCCGCCAGGCCGGGATTCGTGCTGATCCAGCCCGGGATCAGCAGGTCGACGGTTAAGGTGACCTTCCGCTTCCTGCCGTCGCTGCCGGTTCCGAGGGCCTTGATCGCCTCGGCGACGTGGTCCCGGCCCGGGACGGCTTCCAATTCCGGGTAGGCGGCCCAGGGGAAAGCCGTCCAGTCCAGCCGTCCGACGCTGATGGTCACGCTGTTGGCGTTGACCTCGTCGAGCCTCTTGGCCAGGGCCGGCAGGGTGTGGGCGGCATCGACGACGGTTTCGTAACCGACGCCGACGGTCCGTTCCTCGGCTGGCGCCGCGACCGCACTCGACCCCTCCTGCGGCCCGGAACACGAGGTCACGGCGAGGGCCAGCACGGACAGGAGGCCCACAGCCCGTCTCAAGCCCGCGCTTCCGCGCGTGGCGCCGGGACAGTCACGCTGACGATTCCGGTCCGGGTGAGCTTGTTCCAGCGGGCTTCCTTCCTGCGCAGCTCCTGGTTGAGGGCGGCGACCATGGTCAGGCTGGTGAACACGGAATACAACGGGATCAGCGGCAGCACCCAGATGTGCCGCAGGTCTTTCCATGCCCGGTTCATGCCCAGGGCGCACACCGTCAGAACGAGCGTCACGATGATGCCGAGCCAGCCCAGGAACGCCCAGGCGTCGCCGCCGAGCGGGCTGTAGCCCAGAGCGAGGAGGAACGCCAGGTCAAGGAGGACCAGGATCTGGACCACTGGCAGGACCACCATGGTGATGGCGTTGAACAACAGGTAGGCGCCGAACCTGCCGTGCCGGAGATTGCCGATCATGCCCCTGTGGACGGCCATGGTCTGCAGCAGGCCGCGGGCCCACCGGACCCGCTGCCGCCACAGGGCCCGGATGGTCGACGGGGATTCGGCGTAGACCAGCGCCCGCGGCGTGAAGATAACGCGGTAGCCCGCCTTGTGTACCCGCCAGGTCAGCTCCAGGTCCTCGCCCACGGTGTCTTCGCGGAACAGCCCGATTTCCTCCACAACCTTGCGCGGGAAAGCGCCAATGTTGCCGGAGACGATAGGCAGGCATCCGATTACGGTCAGTGCGCGCCGGACCATACCGGTGCCGATGTGGCTGATGAAGGCCAGCATCCGGGTCTGGGCCCGGTTCAGGTTCACCGGCCGGTCATCGCCGCAGACGGCCCCGGTGCGCCCGTCCTCGAAGCCCTGGAGCATTTTCTCGACGGTGTACCGGGAAAAGATACCGTCCGCGTCAACGAACATCAGGACGTCGCCGGTCGCGTTGCGGATTCCCAGATTCAGGGCGGCTCCCTTGCCTGCGTTGGCCTGTGTCAGGACCCTGATCCGCGCATCCCCGGCGGCGAGACCTGCCATCAGCTCTGCCGTGTTGTCGGTTGAGCCGTCGTCCACCAGGATCACCTCGTACCGGTCATACCGGGTGAGCTGGATCGATCGGACGCAGTTCTCGATGACGGTTGCCTCGTTGTAGGCGGGCACGATGATTGACACGCTGGGCCATTCGTCGTGCAGCGTAGGGGCTTCCCGCCGCCGCCGCCTGGCAGCGCGGATTTCAAACCAGACGGAGAGCGGCAGCACCAGAAGTTTGACGAGCCCGAAGACCAGGACGGGCAGGCCCAGCACGAGGAGCAGGAGCTGCGCTCCGGGGAGGGCTGCCGCGAAGGATGATTCAAACCAGGACATTGGCGTACGCTCCTGTGCTTTGCCGGAAGGATGCCGGATTGAAGGATGGGAGGGCGAAGGACGCCAGCACGGCGTCGAGCAGTTCCGGGGCCCGTGCGCTGTTCGCGCCGAACCGGGCGTTCACCTCCAGGACCACGGGGGTCCCGTCCGCGCGGCGGCGGACATCCACGTCCACCGGGCCGGTGAGGCCCAGTGCGCGGACGGCGGCAAGCGCCACATTGCCGACGTCGATCGCTTCGCCCGCGTCGGTCCGGCGGGTGGTGACGGCGTTCCCGATGTTGCCCTGCGCCAACTCCGTTTTCTCCACCACGACGACGAACGGTGCGGCGACGTTGTGCGCGGGCGTGCCGAACACCATGGGACCGTACTCGACGCCCGGGATGAACTCCTGGACGATCTGCCCGGCCGGGAGACGGTGCCAGTCCACCTCCGTGCTGCCGTCGATGACCGTCACGCCGCGCCCGCCTCGCGAGACGCGGGGCTTGACGACGATGGGTCCCCCCAGCGCGGCCATGGCCGCGTTTGCGTCGGCATAGTCGCCGGGCACCCCGAAGCGCGGCGCCGGGACTCCGGCCGAGTGCAGCTGCCAGGCGGTGAAGAGCTTGTCGTCGGCGAGCGCCACCGGCCCGGGATCCCCAATAATCACGCGGACCTCCGCCCCGAACGCCGCCCGGTACGCCGCAAGCTGCGGGAGTTCCTCGCTGACGGTGGGGATGATCACGTTGATGCCCTCCTGCACCACAATCCTGCGAAGCGCGGAAACCAGGTCCGGGTCTGAGGCGGGCGGGACGGGAACCACCGTGAGGCCCGCCCCGGCGGGAAGCTCGCGGATGTCGGTGCCGAGGACGGGAATGCCGCGGTCTTTCAGTTGGGCGGCGACGGCACGGCCCGCGGGCCCTCCCGCGCCGGTGACCAGGACGCGGGGCTTCACAGCTTCTCCAGTTCCGTGTTCAGGAGGCGGATGGGCTCATAGGCTTCGGCGACCCTGCGCCGGGCCTGCCCGCCGCGGAAGGAAGCAATGCCGCGGACACGCTCGGGGGTCATATACGGCTTGGTGAGCTGGTCGCTGTGCATCTTGACCGCCTGGACCTTGGCATCCATGTAGTCGTCAATATCGACGAATACGCTCGGATTGAATTCGCGCGTTGCCGAGGGGCTCTCGTAGCAGAGGATGGAGTGGTGCTGGCGGGCTGCCCGCAGCGTGGCCTGGTGGACGGCCTGGTGGTCCTGGTGCTGGTCATGGTTGGAGTGCGTCAGGATGATGTCGGGGTTGTAGCGGGCGATCGCGGCCTCGATGACACCGACCATCTCCTGGCTGTGCCGGTTGAGTTCCGTGTCGGTGAAATTGTGGTGGGCCATCCCGGTGAGGCCCATGAACGCCGCGCCGCGCTGCGCATCCAGCGAACGTTCCAGGGCGTCCCCGCCGCGCTTGCCGTCGCTCATGACGAGCCCCTGGACCTCGTGTCCGGAGTCCACGAATTTGGCCAGGGTCCCCCCGCAGGCCAGTTCAAGGTCATCCGGATGGGCGCCGATTGCCAGGACACGGCGGGGCTGGCGGGCCGGAACTCCCCCGGTGCGCAGGGCCGTCATGACCACACCCAGTGCCGCGAGGCCGCCGACGGTTGCGGTGAAGTTCGCGGTCCGCCAGAACGGCGTTGCCTCGAGGAGGAAGCATGCCAGATTCGTCACGAGCAGTGTGCCGCCCACACCGAGGGAAACCTGTCGCAGCAACTCGGGCCGGCGCAGCCGGCGATGGAACCAGGAGCGGCCGACGGCGGCAGCAACCAAGAATGTGATCAGGAAAACAATCATCAAGACATATATCGAGACCATGAAATTCAATTCCTTCGTAGAAGTACCGGCAGCCCTCAGCGCTGGACCGGGAATAGAGCGTCAGAACGTCAGATAAGGCCGCGCGAAAGAGCCGGGCCTGGGTGCGGAAGGTGGACCATTCGTGGAGCAAGTCCAGGGCATCTCCGGCAGGACGCAGGACGGCAAACAGCGCAGCCGCAAATCGGCGGCACTTGCACGTCTGAGTGTTGACCAGCGCTTATGTTGCACAGCGCGATTACCCCCCCCGGCATGTTGCGTGGCATGTGAGACTTTCTGGAGACCTTGGACTTGCTCTTCAGTAAAGTCGAGTCGCCTATCAGTAGGCCCGAGTAGGCGTTACTCGAAACTTTCTGGTTCTGAATTCAATACGTGGGCGGGTAGTACTCGCATTGATTAATTCGACTACCCGGAGCGCGCTATTCCTGCCGCAATTCCCTGCGATTACTCGTCGCGGGCTGCTCCGGAGAGATGGATGTGGTTTTCGGCCAGCCAGACAGGATTGAAGGCCTTGCTCACGTAGTTGCTTCCGGCGTCGGGGGCTATGGCCACCACCACCGAGCCGCGCGGTGCTGCGAGTGCCACGCGGAGTGCGGCGGCCACCGCGAGTCCGGAGGACGGGCCCAGGGACAGGCCCTCCGCGTCCAGCAGCCGGTGTGCGGTGGTGTACACCTCGTCGTTGGGGATGCGCAGGAAACGGTCCACCGCGGCGCGGTCAAAGACCTTGGGCCAGTCGGCTTCGGGCCAGGTGTTCCCCACCCCGTCCACCAGGATCGGTCCCGCATGCCCGCCGCTGTACACCGAACCGAAGGGATCGGCCGCGATGACTTCCACCTGTCCGGCCGATCGTTCCTTGAGGAAGCGGCCGGTGCCGCTGATGGTCCCGCCGGTGCCGACTCCGGCCACGAAGTGCGTGACCGTGCCGCCGGTCTGCGCCCAGATCTCCGGCGCCGTGGCGTCGTAGTGGGCCTGCGGGTTGGCCGGGTTGTCGAACTGCAGCGGCCGCCACGCACCGGGCGTCTCCGCGGTAATCCGCGCCGCCACCGACCTCGCGTTTTCCGGCGATCCGGACGGCGCATCCCAGTCCGTCACCACCACGCGGGCGCCGTAGCGGTGCAGGGCCGCGAGCTTCTCGGCGGAAATCGAGTCGCCCGTCACCACCACCACCGGGTGCCCGGTCAGCGCCCCGATCAGGGCCAGCCCGATTCCGGTGTTCCCGGAGGTGCTCTCCACGATTGTGGCGCCGGGCTGCAGTGCGCCGCTGCGCTCGGCGGCCCGGATCATACTCAGGGCCGTCCGGTCCTTGATCGACCCGCCCGGGTTGTCCGATTCGAGTTTGACGTAGACCGCGCTGGCCAGGCCGCCGGCGACGGCCCTCAGCCGCACCAACGGGGTGTTCCCCACCTGGGCCAGGACGGCGTCCGCATCATTGGGCAGCAGTTCCGCTACCGTGTGCTTCCCCGTCATGGCGTCTCTCCTCCCCGGCAGCTGGTTCCGCGAGCGCCGAACGCAGAGCGCCGCGCGCCGCGTCCAGCAGTTCCGACGCCGGCAGGCCGCTGTCCGCGCCGTGGGCCAGGACCCTGGCCAGGCGAGCCTGGACCGCACCGGTCCCAGCCCCGAGCGGACGCGTCGCCGGCTCCACCGCGCCGTCACCCGCGGCGCCGCCGCCCCCCGCACCCGCCCGGGACAGCAGGTAGGCCGCGGTCAGCGCCTCGATGGTGAAGAGCTTCTCGGCCGCCTCCGCCGAGCGTTCCAGCTGCTGCAGGGCCAACGGCGCCAGGGTGGAATGGTCCTCCACGTCGGCGGACAGGGTGGGCGCCCCCAGCGTGGCCGGCGCCGCGAGGGTCTTCAGCTCGGCCAGCAGCCCGGCGGCCGAGTACCACAGCAGACCCGGCAGTTGCTCGCGTTCCAGGGCCGTTCCGTCCCTCGCCGCGGCAAGGTGCTGCTGACGGATCCGGCGCTGCGGCGGATAGAGCTTGGCGATCCGGCGTTCGCTGCTGATGCCGAGGTGGGCCAGGCCCACCCGGAGGGCCTCAAAAGCCAGGGCCAGCTGCATGGGCTGGAAGTTCCCGCCGGACACCATCCGCCCGGAGGCCAGGTCGGTCAACGGATTGTCGCCTTGTCCGTTGAGTTCCACTTCGAGGGCTTCCTCGAGCGCGCTGAGCTGCCAGCGGTAGGCGCCATGGGTCTGCGGCGCGGCCCGGAAGGACAGGGCGTCCTGCACCGAGACGTCACGGCCGTCCTGCTCCAGCCATCCGCCGCGAACCAGCCGGCGGACGTTGCCGGCGGACACGGCCTGGCCGTCGACGGCCTTGGCCGCCTGCACGGCCGCGGAGAAGGGGCTGAGGTTCCCGCCGCCGTCGTACCGCGCGGTGGCCTCCAGGGAGAGCGCCAGCGCGGTGTCTGCCAGGTCCGCCAGGCCCAGGAGACGCCCCAGCAGGAGCGCACCCACGCCGATCGAGTAGGAGTTGGCGCTGACGAGCGCCAGGGCCTCCCCCGGCGCCAGGGTCAGCGGCTCCAGTCCGGCGGCGGCGAGCGCCTGGCCGCCGGGGACGGGCGGCCCGTCCGGAGAGAGAACCCGCCCCTCGCCGATGGCGACGGCGGCGACGGCGGCGAGCTGGGTCAGGTCCGAGGATCCCACGGAGCCGTCGCGCGGAATGGCGGGAAGCACGCCGCGATTGAGCAGCCGGGCGTAGAAGCGGGCCGTCTCGGGGCGCACCCCCGAGCCTCCGCGGCTGAAGCCGATCAGCCGGGCGAGGACTGTGGCGCGCGCTTCGGCGGCGTCCAGCATCCCTCCGACGCCGCTGTCGTGGTAGCGGACCACCTGGACCTGGTAGGCGAGGATCGATTCCTCGGCCACGGCAGTGTCGCGGCCGGACCCCAGCAACGTATTGAGGCCATACACCTTGTGGCCGGACTCGATGGCCCGCTGGACCACTTCCCGCGAGCGGCCCAGCACTTCGAGGGCCTGTTCGCTCAGGACCACAAGGACCGAAGGGTCCGCGGCAGCCGCTGCGACCTCCCGGGCGTGCAGCCGGGCCGTGCCGATGAGGAAGGTTGCTGCCGCGGCGTGCATGGCGCTAGAAATCCAGCAGGTTCCGCCGGAACCCGTCGCCGTAGCTGGTCCGCAACAGCCCGCGGCGGCGCAGCACGGGGGTCAGCCGGTCCAGGACGCCGTGGACGGTCACGGGATCCACGAACCCGGAGAAGAGGAAGCCGTCGCCGCCCACCTGCGAACCGGTGCCCTCGAGGTAATCCGCGATCTCCTCGGCGGTGCCGATGATGCTGTCCCCGGCGCCGCCGCTGCGGGCCTGGAGGAGCTGGCGCAGTGTGGAGCCCGGCGGCCCGGCCTTGGTGAAGTGGTCGAGGGTGCCCTGGTTGCTGTTGGTGTGGAGTTCCGGCAGCGGGGCGTCCAGGTCGAACTGCTTGAAGTCGATGACGGAGAGATAGGAGATGGAGTTGAGCTGGCTGTCGATGTCCCGCTGTGTGAGTTCCCTGCGCCGGGCCCTCAGGTCCTCCGCTTCCGCCTGCGTGCCCACCACCGTGGGTTTGAGGACAAACAGCACCTTAACGTCGTCGGGGTTCCGGCCTGCGGCGGCGGCTTCCGCCCGGATGGAGTTCCGGTACGCCCTCATCCCGTCCGCTCCCCGTGCCAGCGCAATCGCGACGTCGGCGTTGCCCCCGGCGAAGGCCTTGCCCCGCGGGGAGGCGCCCGCCTGCACCAGCACGGGTTCCTCCGGCAGCGGTGCGGTGTTCAGCGGCCCGCGGACCTTGAAGAACTCGCCGTCGTAGTTGATCGGGTGGACCTTAGTGTGGTCCGCGAAAACGCCGTCTTCGGTGTCCTCACGGATCGCGTCCGGTTCCCAGCTGCGCCAGAGCCGCCGCACCACGTCCACGAATTCCTCGGCCTTCTCATAGCGCCGGTCGTGTTCGATTTGCTGGTCAAGGCCGTAGTTCTGCGCGGCGAGGTCGCTGCCGGAGGTCACCACGTTCCAACCCAGCTGCTGGTGGGAGAAGTGCTGCAGCGTGGCAAGCAGCCGCGCCGCGGTGAACGGCGGGTAGAAGGAGGCGCTGATGGTCGGCACGATGCCCAGATGCCTCGTGGCGCAGAACAGGTACGGCACGAGGGCCAGCGGATCGTGTTTCGGCGCGAAGGACGCCTGGGCCAGGGAAACTTCCGCGCTCCCGCCGTAGGTGTCCGGGACGGTGAGGGAATCCTCGATGATGAACAGGTCCAGCCCGGAGCGTTCAAAGGCCCGCACCGCGTCCTGGTACAGCGCCGGCTTCCTCCAGTCGTAGCCGATCCCGTAACCGGGGGTACCCCAGCCCTGCACACCGAAGCCGTGGCCCACGAACCAGCCGAAATGCAGCATGGGGCTGGCTGTAGGGGCATCCGACGCGTTCACGGCCACCTGATTTCATCCGGGGTTAAGGGACTGCATCTCCCGTCATTATCCTCCCGGGAGCGCCGATTGGGTCCCTGCGGTCCGGCGGATTCCGTTACTTAACATGACGTGCGCGGCGGTGCCTGCCGGCGTCGCGGGTGTTACGTTTTTGGTGAGTAATGAGAACCGGCGCCAAGCCCTGACTGGCCGGTCGGCAACCCTCCCTTTCGCGGCGGGGTGCCTCAGGTGAATACTCGGCACATCGAAAATTCGAGCTGCAAGCGTGAAAGAAGGAGATCCGTCGTGCCTGACGCGTCCGCCCCCGCTGTCCCCGATACAGCACCCACCACAGCCCCCGCCGTCCCCGGCGCCGCCGAAGAGAAACTGGCCTACCGCCTGTTTACCGGCCCCGATGACCGGGCCTTCTGCGAGCGGGTCTCGGCCGCCCTCGCCGAGGGTTATGTGCTGCACGGGAACCCGTCCGCCACGTACAACGGCATCAACGTCATCGTGGCCCAAGCCGTGGTGCTGCCGGCCGCGGTTGCCAGCGCCGATGCCGCCGTCGCCAATGCCGTGGATGACCTTGAGTTCGACGGCGAGGGCCACGCGTGAGCTACGCCGGGGACCTCAACCCGCAGGAAGCCTGGGCCAAGCTGGAGGACGGCGCCATCCTGGTGGACGTCCGCACCGAAGGCGAATGGGCCCACATCGGCATCCCGGACACCGCAGCTGCCGGCACCAGGCCGAACGCTCCGCTCTTCATCCAGTGGAACCTTGCCGGCGGCCTCCCCAATGCGCGGTTCATCGAGCAGCTGAAACAGCAGACCCCCGACGGCGAAGGCACCGAGCTGGTTTTCCTGTGCCGTTCCGGCGCCCGGTCCATCGCCGCCGCGATCGCCGCGACGGACGCCGGCTTCACGTCCTACAACGTCCTGGAGGGCTTCGAGGGCGAGCCGGACCGCCACGGTGACCGCACTGTCAACGGCTGGAAGAACCGCGGCCTGCCCACCAACCCCGGAAGGCACTAAGTGACCTTCAACCCTGATGCCGCCGGCTGGAGCGCCGACACCCAGGCCGTCCGCGGCGGACTCGACCGCACCGGCTTCCAGGAAACGTCCGAGCCGGTCTTCCTGAACTCCGGCTTCGTCTACGAATCCGCAGCCGCCGCGGAGCGCGCCTTCACCGGCGAGGACGAGCGCTTCGTTTACTCCCGCTACGGCAACCCCTCGGTGGCCACGTTCCAGGAACGGCTCCGGCTGCTCGAAGGCACGGAGGCCTGCTTCGCCACCGCCTCGGGCATGTCCGCCGTCTTCACCGCCCTCGGCGCCCTCCTGGCCGCCGGCGACCGTGTTGTCGCGGCCCGCTCGCTGTTCGGCTCGTGCTTCGTGATCCTCAACGAGATCCTTCCCCGCTGGGGCGTGGAGACGGTGTTTGTGGACGGCCCGGACCTGGAGCAGTGGCGCTCTGCGCTGTCGGAACCCACGACGGCGGTGTTCTTCGAGTCGCCGTCGAACCCGATGCAGGAAATCGTGGACATCGCCGCCGTCAGCGAACTGGCGCACGCCGCCGGGGCAACGGTCGTCGTCGACAACGTCTTTGCCACCCCACTGCTGCAGCGCTGCGGGGAGCTCGGCGCGGACGTGGTGGTCTACTCCGGCACCAAGCACATCGACGGCCAAGGCCGTGTGCTCGGCGGCGCGATCCTGGGCACCAAGGAATTCATCGACGGCCCGGTCAAGCAGCTCATGCGCCACACCGGCCCGGCACTCTCAGCGTTCAACGCGTGGGTGCTGACCAAGGGCCTGGAGACGATGGCCCTGCGCGTCAACCATTCCTCCGCCTCCGCGCTGCGGCTGGCGGAATGGCTCGAGGAGCAGCCCGCGATCGGCTGGGTCAAGTACCCGCTGCTGCCGTCCCATCCGCAGTACGGACTGGCCGCACGGCAGATGAAGGCCGGCGGGACCGTGCTGACCTTCGAGCTCGCCCCGTCAGCCGGACGTTCGGCGAAGGAGGCCGCGTTCGCGCTGCTGGATGACCTGCGGATCATCGATATCTCCAACAACCTGGGCGATTCGAAGTCCCTCATCACCCATCCCGCCACCACAACACACCGCGCCATGGGGCCCGAGGGCCGCGCGGCGATCGGGCTCAGCGACGGTGTAGTGCGACTCTCCGTGGGACTCGAGGACATCGAGGACCTGATCCGCGACCTGGGCCAGGCGCTCAAGCAGGTCTAGCCCCGGCTGGCCCCGCCCAGCGACGAATCCTGGTCAGCCTCCACGGCCGCGCTTCCCTCCGTGGTCACCTCGACGGCGCGTTCGACGACGGCGGCCAACCCACCTGCGTGGAACGGCTCCCGCTGCAGCTGCGAACCCGTTCCTTCCGCCAGGATCCGGCTGACGCCCTCGCGGACCAGGTCCAGCTCGCCCTGCTCCGCCAGCACGGGGGCCACGAAGTCCACCAGGGCATGGACCACGTCGGCGGCCGGGGCCGGGGTAAAGGTGCCGAAGTCCAGCAGTTCCCCGCGCAGACCGCAGTTGCTGGCCTGCCAGGCGGCCATCCGCAGCAGCAGCGTCGGCACGGGGGCGGGATCGACGCCGTCGTTCCATTCGCGGGACGCCGACTCGACGAGCGCGCGGACCAGCACGGCGATCAGCGCCGCGTCCTCCGCCCGCAGGCAGACGTCGGCGACGCGGATCTCCACGGTGGGATGGTGCCGGGCCAGCCGGGCGTCGAAGTAGACCATCCCCTCGTCCATCAGGACGCCGCTTTCCACGAGCCGGGTCACCAGCCGCCGGTAGACGGGCAGGCTGCCAAAGATCATGGTGGGACCGGACCCGGGCCAGCGGTTCCAGGCCTGCGTCCGGTAGCTTTCAAATCCTGTCTCGGCACCGTTCCAGTACGGGGAGTTCGCGCTGAGGGCTATCAGCACGGCCAGCTTGTCCCGGATCCGGTCCATGACGGCCACGCCTTCCTCCGGGGACTCCACCAGGGTGTGGACGTGGAGGCCGCAGGTCAGCTGGTTCCGGACCGTGAGCCCGAAGCGCTGCTGCATGGTCATGTATCGCTTGTTCGGCGTCAGGTGTGTGGCGGCGCCCTGGGGAGAAGTGGCCAGGGCCGCGACGCGGCCGCCGTGTGCGCGGGCGGCGCGGTCCGCCCGCGCCCGGCCCTGCCTGAGCTGTCGGAGAAGTTCAGGGTAGTCCAGGCATGGCCGCGTCTGGGTTTCAATTTGCTCGAGCTTGAGCTCGTAACTGAAGTCGGCGCCGCCGTCGTGGACGGGTTGCTGCCCTGGGACAACAAGGGCAGCGTCCTGCTTCGGCGGCACCAGGCCGGGCAGCATGACGTCGGCGAGGGCAAGCAGCATCCCTGTTTCGGGATCCACTATGAGCAGTTCTTCTTCCACGCCGAAGGTGCGCATGACTCTATTGTGCGGCAGGATCCGCCGAAACGCCCGGGGTCATTTGGCCCGGGCGGGTGCGGACTGGCGCCTGGCTGTTATCCAGCGCACTCAGCGCATTCAGTCTTGGAAATACTCGATCTTCGCGCCGATGGTGTTGAGCCGCTCGGCCAGGTCCTCGTAGCCGCGCTCGATCACGTAAATATTGCGCAGTTCCGACACGCCCCGGGCGGCGAGCATCGCCAGCAGCAGGCAAGCGGCGGGGCGAAGGGCCGGCGGGCAGCCGACCTCGGCCGCACGCCATTTTGTGGGTCCGTTTACGTAGATCCGATGCGGGTCCAGCAGCTGCACCCGGGCGCCGAGTTTGTTCAGCTCGGTGAGATAGATCGCGCGGTTGTCGTAGACCCAGTCGTGGATCATGGTCTGGCCCTCGGCATTGGCGGCGATGACGGCGAAGAAGGGCAGATTGTCGATGTTCAGCCCGGGGAAGGGCATGGGGTGGATCTTGTCCTCCGGGGCGCGCAGCGCGGAGGGCTTGGTGGTGACGTCCACCAGCCGGGTGCGCCCGTTGCGGGCCAAGTACTCGCCGGACACTTCGAGCCGCTGGCCCATCTGTTCCAGCGTCGCAAGTTCGATCTCCATGAATTCGATCGGGACGCGGCGGATGGTGACTTCCGAGTCCGTGACGATCCCGGCGGTGATCAGGCTCATCGCCTCGATCGGGTCCTCGGACGGGAAGTACTCGATGTCGGCGTCGACCGCGGGGCGGCCGGTGATCTTCAGGGTGGTGGTTCCCACGCCCTGGATCTCGACGCCGAGCATCTGCAGGTAGAAGCAGAGGTCCTGCACCATGTAGTTGGGGCTGGCGTTGCGGATGATCGTGGTGCCGCTGCGGTGGGCGGCGGCCATGATGGCGTTTTCGGTGACGGTGTCGCCACGTTCGCTGAGCACGAAGGAGCGGTCGTGCCCGTCCGACGGCGGTGCCTTCACAGCGTAGTAGCCGGACTTCGCGTCGACGCTGAGGCCGAACTGGCGCAGCGCCTGCATGTGCGGCTGCACGGTGCGGGTGCCGAGGTCGCAGCCACCGGCGTAGGGCAGCCGGTACTCGCTGGATTCGTCCAGGAGCGGGCCCAGCAGCATGATGACGCTGCGGGTCCTGCGGGCGGCCTCGACATCCATCGAGTCCAGGTCCAGCACGGCGGGGCGGCGGATCTGCAGGTCGTTGGCGTTGAGCCAGGTGCACTCGACGCCGATGCTGGTCAGCACCTCGACGATCCTGTTGACTTCTTCGATCCGGGCGAGCCGCCGCAGGGTGGTGGTGCCGCGGTTGATCAGGCTGGCGCACAGCAGGGCGACGCCGGCGTTCTTGCTGCTGTTCACGTCGACGGCGCCGGAGAGGGTGCGGCCGCCCTCGACCCGGAGGTGCGTCATGGCGGGCCGTCCCACATTGACGATGCTCCGGCCGAAAATGGACTCCAGCCGCTGGATCATTTTCAGGCTCAGGTTCTGCTTGCCTTGTTCCATGCGGGCGATGGCGCTTTGGCTGGTTCCCAGCTCGGCAGCGAGCTGCCCCTGGGTCCAGCCTTTCTGGCCGCGGGCGTCGCGGAGCAGGGCGCCGACGTGTTCAGCAGTCTCTTGAGTCATCCCAAGAAAATATCACGCATGATTTATTAACCCCCCGCATTTCCGCCGGAATGCCGTTAATCTCACAGCCATACCCGCACCGTGCGATAACGATCGCTACTGCCGCGAGAGGAAGACCATGTTCCAGGTCCCCGCCGCCAGGGCAGCGGCGACCGCGGCACCGGCTATCAGCAGCCCGCCCAGGAACACCCACACGTCCAGGCCGCTGAAGACCGACTTCCGGGCCCACGTGCGGGCATCCCCGCCGAAGCCGCGAGCTTCCATGGTGACTGCCAGCCGGGAAGCGCGCCGTACGGCCTGCACCAGCAGCCCGAAGCTCTGCCCCAGGGTGGCCCGCAGCCGCTGCAGCGGGTTCCCGTGGGAACCCACGCCGCGGGCGCGCCGGGCCATGCCGATGGTCTGCCACTCCTCGGCCATCAGTCCCACCAGCCGCATCGCGGCCAGCGTCCCCAGGACAAAGCGGTGCGGAAGCTTCGCCTTCTGCGCGAGGGCGTCGGCCAAGTCCGTGGGATCCGTGCAGCTCATCAGCAGCACGGCCGGCAGCGCGATGGCCAGGCCGCGGAGCATAAAGCCGAGCCCGAGTTCCAGGGAACCCTCGCTGATGGACCAGATCCTGGCGTCGAACAGGATGGCCCCGCCGTCCGGGGCCAGGATCGTCGTGCTCCAGCCGCCCAGCGCCGCGGCCAGGATCAGTGGCCAGCCGCGCTGCCAGAGCAGTCTGACTGTCAGTCCGGCCAGCGGAAGAAGCGCCAGCTCGAAGGCGAGCGCCACGGAGGCGGACACCCAGTCGATGGACAACGCCAGCACCATCGTGATGAGCATAACGGCGGCGAATTTCGCCAGCGGGTTGGCGCGGGTCAGGACGGCAGTGTTGCCGCGGAGCGTCAGTTCCTGCCTCATGGTGCTTTGACCTTGCCACGTTCCGGGAGTTCCCGGCCCCGGTGTCCCGGGGCGCGGAGGCTCAGCTCGGTGCCGCCCAGGACCTCGCTGAATTCGGCGTCGTGCGTCACCGACACGACGGCGGTGCCGTCGTCGAGGAGTTCCGAGAGGAAGGAGGCAAGCTCTGCCCAGGTGTTGGCGTCCTGGCCGAACGTGGGTTCGTCCAGGACCAGCACCCGGGGATGGGCGGCGAGGACGGTGGCCACGGACAGCCGCCGCTTTTCCCCGCCGGAAAGGGTATAGGGATTGGCATCGACCAGCTCCGTCAGCCGGAGCCGCTCCAGCAGTTCGTCGACGCGATCCCCGCCGCGGCCCAGATGCCGGGGGCCGAACATCAGCTCGTCCAGCACGCGTCCGGTGACGAACTGGTGCTCGGGTTCCTGGAAGACGGTGCCGATCCTGGCGATCAGCTGCTGCGCCTTCCACCGGTACGGATCGATTCCGGCGCCCGCACTCAGTTCCAGGGTGGCGGACACCCTGCCGGAGACCGGCGCGAGCAGGCCGGCGAGGGTCAACGCGAAGGTGGACTTCCCCGAACCGTTGGGGCCCGTGATGGTCAGCGCCTCTCCGGCGCGGACCCGGGCCGTGATGCCGGCCTGGACGGGCTCCGGCGGCACGGGACGGAAGCCTCCGCGGAGACCGGCCCGCCGCGGCCGTTCCCGCGAGACGGCCAGACCCTCCGCGGCGAGCAGCAGCTGCCCGGCGGGGCCTGCAGCGGAAGCAGGGCCGGCGGACCGGGCGCCGCGCGCCCGGGTGGCCGGCACGTAGCCGGGCACCCAGACGCCGGCCGCGGTGAGCATGTCCCGTGCCTGCGCCAGGACCTGGTCCGGCGGCCCGTCGATCAGCACGGCGGAGTCCGTGGCGGATCCCGGCTGCAGCACCACGATCCGGTCCACAAGGTCTTTCCAGACCGCGACCCGGTGCTCCACCACCACCAGGGTGGCCCCGGTCTTCTCCAGGCAGCGGCCGACGGCGTCCCGGACCTCCAGGACGCCGGCGGGGTCCAGGTTGGCCGTGGGCTCGTCGAGCAGAATCAGCCCGGGCCGCATCGCGAGGATGCCGGCGAGGGCCAGCCGCTGCTTCTGGCCGCCGGAGAGCGCCGACGTCGGGTGGTCCAGCGGCAGCTGTCCCAGCCCGACGTCGTCGAGCGCTTCGGCCACGCGGGACCAGATCTCCGCCGGGGGAACGGACAGGTTTTCCGCGCCGAACGCGACGTCGTCGCCCAGGCGCGAGAGCACCACCTGGGTCTCCGGGTCCTGCTGCACCAGCCCGGAACGTCCGCGCCGGGACCGGGGCGGGGCGCCGTCGATCAGCAGGCTGCCGGTCTCGTCCGCGTCCTCGGCACTGCCGCCGGGAGCAAGGTCACCGCCGCCCGCGGAGCTGTCACCGAGCACCCCGGCCAGGGCGTGGAGGAGCGTGGACTTGCCGGCGCCCGAAGGTCCCAGCAGCAGCACACGCTCCCCGGGCCGGATGTCCAGGTCCAGTCCGCTCACGGCGGGCCGGGGCCGGCCGGCGTGCCGCCAGCCCCAGCCGCGTGCGGTGACCGCGGCCGGGCGGACGCTGCTGGCGGACGTGTTGAAGGCAGGCATCAGGAGAAGACGGGCTCCGAGGCCGCCTTGCGGGAGGCGAAGGAACTCAGCACGCCGGTCCTGGCCAGGCCCCGGGTGGCGAGCCAGGACAGCCCGCCGGCGATCACGGCGCCGGAGATCGCAGTGAAGATGATGTACGCCAGCTTGTCGCCGCCGGCGTAGGCGATGTTCCAGCCCCAGGGCATAAACGAATCGTTCAAGCCGCAGAACAGGCCCGCGCCGGCTCCGGCCAACAGGGATACGGGCAGGTTGAACTTCTTGTACAGGAACGCGGCGAAGACCAGTTCGGCGCCCAGGCCCTGCAGAATGCCGGAGATGAGCACCGTGGTGCCGTACTGCGAGCCCATGATCAGCTCGCCGGTGGCCGCTACGGCTTCGCAGAAGAGCGCGGCACCCGGCTTGCGGATGATGAGCATGCCCAGCACCGCCGGGATCATCCAGCCGCCGGCGTACAGCCCGGTGAGCGGCGGGTAGAGCGCATTGACGGGAGCGGAAATCAGGTTGGCGCCCTGGGACCAGGCCCAGAAGATCACGCCGCCGGCCACCGCGATCAACGCGGCCACCACAATGTCCACCACACGCCAGTTGTAGCTGCGTTGGGTGCGGGCCTGCCGGGCAGCAGATGCAGCAGATGTATCAGTCATGTCGTCCTCCTGAGGAACAGGAGGGGAGAGTGCCCGCCGGCCGCGGCTTCCGCCGCCGCTCCGGGCACTCTGAGAACTCGACTCCCTTGCGCCGGTACTAACCGGATCAGGTTCGAGGGTCTGCGGCTGTCCGCACTCTCAGCGCCCACCTGTGGTTCCCCCGGATTTCTCCGGTGATGCCCGACGGCGGCGCTCCCCTGTCGTATCTAAATGTCGCCCTTATGGGCGTGGCCCAGTTTACACCCGTGGGACCGTGATCTCCGGGGCCCGGCCGTCACAATCCGGCGGTGCCGGCGCCGGTGACCTCCGGAGGCCTTGCTTGGTAGAGTCGGCAACGCAGGGAAAACGCCGGAGGCCGCCGCGTGCCGGCCGCCCGGCGGCGGCCACTAACGGAAGCTGAATGACTTGACCACTTCACCGGCGTCTTCCCCGGACTTCGATCCGGACTCCCCCGAACCGCAGCCGCACGGATCCCTGGCGGCGCTGATCGGCCGCATCCTGGCCGAAATGGACGAGCTGCAGTTCCTGTCGTTCAGTAAGGACGACGCCCTGGATCTGGGGCTCCGCCTGGTTGAACTCGGCAGGCAGCGCTCCCACCCGATCGCCATCGACATCACCAAGGGTGAACAGGTGCTCTTCCACGCGGCGCTGGAGGGCGCCACACCGGACAATGAACGCTGGATCAGGGCCAAGCAGCGCACGGCCGTGCGGTACGAGGTCCCGTCCCTGCTGGTGGGACTCCGGGCCCGGGCCGCCGGACGGCGGATAGAGGACAACGCCTGGTTCGACGAGAAGGAGTTTGCCGCCCACGGCGGCGCCTTCCCCATCTACGTGCGCGGAACCGGGATGGTCGCCACCGTCACGGTGTCGGGGCTGCCGCAGAAAGCCGACCATGAGCTGGTGGTCGAGGCTCTGTCGGACATTCTCGGTGGTCCCGCGTCCCTGGCTGGACCGCCGGTCAAGGACCGCTAGGCTAGGGGAAGCCCTGTTTCCGCCCGCAAGGAGTCCGAAGAATGAACCTCTTCATCAAACTGTTCGGCGCCGGCATCAGCCTGCTTGCCGGCTACGTCGGCACCAAGCTCGTTGACACCATCTGGGAGAAGTCCACGGGCAGCAAGCCGCCCAAGGGCGACGACGAGGACGTTCCCACCACGCTGCACTCGGCCCTGACCTTCGCGCTGATCTCAGCGTCCGTCAGCGCCATCATCCAGGTCCTCGCGAACCGCGGCACCCAGCGCGCGATCACGCGTTACGCCAAAACCCAGGATTTGGTTTAGGCGCATCGTTTAAGGCGTTTGGTTTAGGCGCATCGTTTAAGGCGTTTGGTTTAGGCGCATCGTTTAGCTACTACCGCCCGTCGGTGGTGGCGCCGCCGTCGTCATCGCTGAATCCGCTTTTGCCCGCCGCTTGCTGCACCACGGCTTCCAGTTCGTCGGCGCTGAGCAGTTCCGGGTGCAGGTGCTTGGTGCGGTAACCGGCCCGGCCCACCATGTGCGCCGATACGGGCACTGTCAGCAACTGGAAGATCCAGGCCACCACCAGCACAGGCCAGACCCACCAGGTGCGCATTTGAAGGCCCAGCGCGAAGAGCAGCAGGAACAGACCCAGCACCTGCGGTTTGGTGGCTGCGTGCATGCGTGTCATGAGGTCCGGAAAGCGCAGCAGCCCCACGGCCGCGGCGAGGGACATCAGCGCCCCGACCACCATAAAGACCGCCGAGACGGCGTCGATCACGGTATCGCCGGAGAACGTCTCAGGATCCACGGGGCTTCTCCCTTCGGTCGGCGACGAACCGGGCCACCGTCACGGAGCCGACAAATCCGATCAGGGACACCGCCACCAACAGCATGAGATTGTTCAGGTGCCGGTTCACGGCCATGTCGATGCACAACGCCGCGCCCACGATCGCCAGCAGCACGTCCGACGCGAGCACCCGGTCCAACAGTGAGGGGCCCCTCGCGATCCGGATAATCGCTCCTCCGGCGGCCAGGGACAGCACCACGGCGGTCACGGTCAGGACAAGCTGCATCATGAGTCCAGCTCCTGGTTGAGTGCGGACAGTTCGGCTTTGGTACCCATGATCCTGATCAACCCGGCCTCCGTGTTGCGGACGTCTTTTCGCAGTTGCGCGGCGTCCTCGGCGTTGCGGACATTGATGCCGTGAATGTAAAGCGTGGACGTGGAGCGGTCCACCTCCACCACCAGCGACCCGGGGATCAGCGCGGTCACGTGTCCCGTGGCGGTGACCAGGAGGTCGGAGTGGCTCCGCAACGGGACGGCGACGACGGCGCTGATCACCTTAGGGCCTTTGGCCACCGCCAGGAACAGGACCTGGAAGCTCGCTGCCACGACTTTGGCCAGGAAATGCAGGCCGAAAGGGACGGCGCGCAGCAGGTTGAAGCGCCCGCCGAGTTCCACCGGGGGGAGGTAGAACAGACGGGCCACCAGCACCGCGATGAGCGCACCGAAGAGCAGGTTACCCGGACTGAAGTTCTGCCACAGGGCGGCCCACACAATCACGAGCCACACCAGCAACGGAAGTTCCTGGCGCAGGGATATGCGTTTCCGGCTCATTTGCGCTCCTGCCCGCCGGCCGGCTGGTCACCGGCGGGGTCCGGCCCCGGTCCCGGCTGGGACAGCGCCGGAACCGGCGCGTCATCACCGAGGACGGCGTGGATATACGAGGTGCGGTCCAGCATAACGAGGGCGGACTGGTCCGCCACCCGGAACAGCGGCCCGGCAAAGACCGTCAGCCCGACGCCGAAGATGACCAGGCCCAGGGTGGAACCCACCATGGTCCGCGGCAGGAGGGTGACGTTGGCCTTTCCAGCCCTGTCGCCCGTGGCCGACTCCGCGGGATCGGCCAGCAGCACCGGGTCGGGGTGTTCGGCGTCCTCGGGCTTGCGCCAGAAGGCACGGTTCCAAACCCTCGCGATCGCCAGCAGGGTCAGCAGGCTGGTCAGCACACCGCCGATCACCAGGGCATAGGCCAGCGGGGTGCCCAGCTGGACGCCGGCCTGCAGCAGGCCGAGTTTACCCAGGAAGCCGGAGAACGGCGGGATCCCGGCCAGATTCATGGCCGGGACGAAGAACAGCACAGCCAGCACCGGTGACAGCTTGGCAAGACCCGCGACACGGTCCATGGAGGAACTGCCGCCGCGTCGTTCGATCAGGCCCGTCACCAGGAACAGGCTGGTCTGGATGGTGATGTGGTGGGCCACGTAGAACACCGCGGCGCCCAGCCCGGCCACTGAGGACATCGCCAGGCCGAACACCATGTAGCCGATGTGGCTGACCAGGGTAAAGGACAGGAGACGCTTGATGTCGCTCTGGGCCAAGGCACCCAGGATCCCCACCACCATGGTCAGCAGGGCCGCGACCATCAGCGGCGTATTGAAGGTGTCACCCGGGAACAACAGCGTTTCGGTCCGGACCATGGCGTACACGCCCACCTTGGTCAGCAGACCGGCGAACACGGCCGTGACCGGGGCCGGCGCCGTCGGGTAGGAGTCCGGCAGCCAGAAGGACAGCGGGAACACGGCGGCCTTGATCCCAAAAGCCACGAGCAGCATGACGTGCAGCAGGTTCCGCGTGCCCGGGTCCAGCTCGGCGAGCTTGAGGGCGAGGTCGGCCATGTTGATCGTTCCGGTGGCCCCGTAGACCATGGCGATCGCAATCAGGAAAAGCACGGAGGACACCACCGAGACCACCACGTAAGTCACACCGGCGCGGATCCGCGGACCCGTCCCGCCGAGTGTCATCAGCACGTAGCTCGCCGTCAGGAGGATTTCGAAGCCCACATAAAGGTTGAACAGGTCCCCGGAGAGGAAGGCGTTGGACACGCCGGCCACCAGGATCAGGTAAGTGGGGTGGAAGATCGAGACCGGTGCGTCCTGGTCGCCGTCGGCCATGCCCTGCCCGGTGGCGTAGATCAGCACGGCGAGGCTCACCGAGGAGGACACCACCAGCATCAGTGAGGAGAACTGGTCCACCACCATGACGATGCCCCAGGGCGGGAGCCAGCCGCCGATGTTGACCGCGGAAGTGCCGCCGTCCCAGACGGAGGCCAGCAGCCAGCATTCGAGCAGCAGCGTCAGGGACAGGACCACGATGCTCACGGTCCGTTGTGCCTTCGAGTGCCTGATCAGCAGGAAAGTCAGGGCGGCGCCGAGGATGGGAAGGAGGACGGCGAGCGGGGCGAAACTGGCAATGTTCATTGTCCGCCTCCTTCCTTGTTCGGTGGTGTGATGTTGAGGGAACCGGGTTGCTCTTCCGAGGCGGCTTTCTTGGCGTCGAGCTTGCGGTCGGCAACCTTGACCGTGGCGTCGGCGCCGTCGGGGGCGTCGGAGACCGACTGGCCGTCCGAACCGATCATCGTCAACGGGAATTCGGAAGTTTCCACGGGGATCACGGAGTCGTCCTCGACGTCGAAGCTGGGGGTCTTGGCGACGCGCCGGTCCTCGGCGTCATCCTGGATCTCATCCTCGCGGGCCAGCACCCAGGTGCGGTAGATAATGCCGAGCATAAACGCCGTGACGGCGAACGAGATCACGATCGACGTGAGGATCAGGGCCTGCGGCAGCGGATCGTTGTATTCGCCCGGAGCGGTGTCCTTGCTGAACAGCGGCGCCAGGCCCGCGTAGCCGCCCGTGGTGAGGATCAGCAGGTTGGTGGCGTTGGTCAGCATCATCAGGCCCAGCAGGACCCGGGTGAGGCTGCGTTCCAGGATGAGGTAGATGCCGCAGGCATACAGAGCCCCCATGACCGTCAGCAAGGTCAGGTTGACGCTCATGCTTTCCCCTTGGCTGTGGTTTCGGCCGGGATTTCGCCGGCTTCCTGGTCTTCGGACGGTTCTGCCGGGTGTTCCTCGAAGTGCTCGTCGATCTCGGCGCCCAGGCTGCGCAGCACATCCAGTGCCAGCCCGACGACGACGATGTACACGCCGATGTCGAAGATGGTGGAGGTGACGAACTTGACGTCGCCAAAGACCGGCAGCCAGAACTCAAGGATCGCGGACTGGAACACCTGGCCGCCCAGCAGCAGCGGCGCGACGCCGGAGGCCGCCGCGGTGGCGAGGCCGATGCCCAGCAGCGCGCCGGCACTGACCGGGGTGGCTTCGCGCAGCTCGAAGCGGCCGCCGGCCAGGTAGCGGATGGTGAGGGCCAGACCGGCGGTGAGACCGCCGGCAAAGCCTCCGCCGGGGAGATTGTGGCCGGCCAGGAGGAGGTAGATCGAGAAGACGATCAGCGAGTGGAAGATCAGCCGGGTGACCACCTCGAAGATGATCGACCGGCGTTCCGGCGCCAGGGTCCGTCCCGCGACTAGCCACGCATCGCGGGTGGAGGCGGCGAACCGGCGGCTCATGGCCAGCGCGGCGTCGTCGCGGGTGTTGCCGCGGCCGGGGCCGCGGGGCTTCCGGCGCCCGACAGTACCCTCGGCGACGCTCGACGACGCCGGGCTCCGGTCACCCCGGCCCCGGACGAAGATGAGGCTGGCCACGCCGGTGGCCGCCAGGGCCAGGACGGCGATCTCGCCGAAGGTGTCCCAGGCCCGGATGTCGACGAGGGTGACGTTGACGATGTTCAGTCCGCCGCCGCCCTCGTACGCCAGCTGCGGGAATTCGAGCGAGACGGGCGCGGCCACGCGGGCGCCCAGGGCGTAGATGGCGGCGAACACCATCGTGATGCCGAAGGCCGCCCCGATGATGACGCGGACCACCCGGTAGCGTCCGCCCGTGCGGTCGCGCAGCTCTGCGGGAAGGCTGCGCATGGCCAGGACGAACGCCACCAGGATGATCGTTTCCACCAGCATCTGGGTCAGCGCGAGGTCCGGGGCGCCCTGCAGCGCGAACATCAACGCGATCCCGTACCCGGTGACGGACACCATGAGGACAGCCAGGAAGCGCTTGTTGGCCCGCACGGCGGCGAGCGCGCCGATCACGATTCCGGCGCCCACGACGATCTGCAGCGGGGCGTTGGGGTCGATGAAGTAGAGGTCTCCGGGCAGCGGCTTGTTGGCCAGCAGCAGGGCGGTGAGCGGCAGGGCGAACGCCACGGTCAGGATCACGGACAGGTAGAAGTACAGTGAACCGCGCTGGGTCCGCCCGGTGATCCAAACTGCCACGTCGTCGAGGGCGCCGATGGTCAGCTGGTAGGTGCGGTCGCCGTCGATCCATCCCGGAACCAGGCCCTGCAGCCGGGCGACGGAGTCGCGGCCGTAGAACATGACCAGGCCGAGCGCGAAGGTGATGGCGGTCAGCCCCAGGGCGGGGGTCACGCCGTGCCACAGCGCCAGGTGTCCGGCGGCGGCCGCCGGGTCCTCGCCCTCCGGCACGAACAGTGCCGCGTACGGCTGGATCCAGCCGTCCACCGGGGCCGGCCAGAGGCCGTAGACGATGGTCAGCAGGCTCAGGATGGCGGGGGCGGCCAGGAAGGCGGGCTTGATCGGCTTGAAAGGGGTCGGCTCGACGCCGGGCTTGACCGCGAAGGCGCCCCACATGAACCGTGCGCTGTAGGCGAACGTCAGGATGGACCCCAGGACCACGCCGATCAGGATGACCGGCCCCCACAGGCCGGCTGCGGGGTCGGAGGCGTAGTGGACAAAGGCTTCGAAGACCGATTCCTTCGCGACGAAGCCGGCCAAGGGCGGGATGCCGGCCATCGAGGCGGCGCCGATCGCGGCCACGATCGCGAGGGCGCGAGAGGACCTGAACACGCCGGAGAGCTTGCGGATGTCGCGGGTTCCGGCCTGGTGGTCAATGATGCCCACCACCAGGAAGAGGGTGGCCTTGAAGAGCCCGTGCGCCAGGAGCAGGGCGAGGCCGGCGAGGGCGGCGTCAGGAGTGCCGAGGCCCACCACCATGGTCAGGAAGCCGAGCTGGCTGACCGTGCCATACGCCAGGATGAGCTTGATATCCGTCTGCCGCAGCGCCCGGTAGCCGCCGACCAGCATCGTGGCGAGGCCAAGGCCGAGCACCACCGGCAGCCAGTACGGCGTTTCCGCGAATCCGGGGGCCAGCCGCGCCACAAGGTAGATGCCGGCTTTCACCATGGCCGCAGCGTGCAGGTAGGCGCTCACCGGGGTGGGGGCGGCCATGGCACCGGGCAGCCAGAAATGGAAGGGGACCAGCGCCGATTTGGTGATCGCGCCCACCAGGATGAGAACGACGGCGGCGGCCACGGCCCCGGCGGCGGGCCCGGCGACGAGGGCGGGCGCCTGTTCGAGGATGGCGGAGAGCCGGTAGGTCCCGGCGTTGAAGCCCAGGACGATCAGGCCCACCAGCATGGTCAGGCCGCCGGCGGTGGTCACGATGAGGGCCTGCAGCGCGGAGCGGCGTGCCGAGAGCCTGGTCCGGGCGTAGCCGATCAGCAGGTAGGACAGGACCGTGGTCAGTTCCCAGAAGATGAACATCAGGAGCAGGTCATCGGCCGTCACCAGGCCGAACATGGCCCCCGCGAAGGCCAGCAGCTGGGCACCAAATCCGCCGAGGTAGTCGTCCTTGTCCTTGAAATACCGGGCGCAGTAGACGAGGACCAGCGCACCCACGCCGAGGACCAGCAAGGACATGACCCAAGCCAGGGGGTCCATCCGGAAGGCGAGCTCAATCTTCAGCTCGGGGATCCACGGCAGGACTTCGGACACGCCGGTTGCAGCGCCGGAATAGACCGCGCCGTGCTGGAGGAGCAGCCAGACGAACGAACCGGCGGGCACCGCGGCGAGGGCGAAAAACGAATTCCGGCCGAATTTCCGAAAGAGAAACGGCGCCACAGCAGCCACCGCAAAGTGCACGGCAAGGACTGTGATCACTGGTATCTCCGCAACGTCAGGAATTCGATTGTCAAAAAGTTGGAGCAGGCGGGGCATTCGTTAGGTTCAGTCCGGACAGTTTACCAAGCGTGGACAAATTCTTTTCGCACGGTTTCTTTTCGCACGGTGCGCCGGGCAGTGCGCCCGCTGCGGATAATATTCGAGCTATGAACTCAGCCGCTGCCCCCGAGGCCACGCATCCCGCCTCGGAACTGGAGTCCGGGAGCCAGGCCTCCCATAAGGGCCGCATCCTCGCCTGGGCGGCCTGGGACTGGGGCTCGGCGGCCTTCAACGCGGTCATGACCACCTTCGTCTTCACCGTGTACCTCACCTCCAATGCCTTCGGCGGTGAGGACCAGGCCTCCGCCGTGCTGGGCGGCGCACTCGCCATCGCGGGAGCCGCCGTCGCCCTGCTGGCACCCGTCACCGGGCAGCGTTCCGATACCGGCGGGCACCGGAAGCTCTGGTTGGGAGTCAACACCGCGGCCGTCGCGCTCCTGACCGCGCTGTGTTTCTTCGTGTTCCCGCGGCCGGAGTTCCTGCTGCTCGGGGTGACGCTGATTGCGCTGGCGAATGTGTTCTTCGAGTTTGCCGGCGTGAATTACAACGCCATGCTCACCCAGATCTCCACCCCGCAGAACATCGGCAAAGTCAGCGGCTTCGGCTGGGGCATGGGCTACCTCGGCGGCATCGTGGCGCTGCTGGCCGTGCTCCAGCTCTTTGTCCAGCCCAGCTTCGAGTGGTTCGGCGCCTCGACGGCGGACGGCCTGAACATCCGGCTCGTCGCGGTGTTCTCGGCCCTGTGGTTCTTTATCTTCGCGTTGCCCGTCATGTTCGCCGTTCCGGAGCTTCCCAGGTCCAAGCAGGGCGCCGGTCTGGGGTTCCTGGCCTCCTACGGCCTGCTGGTGCGGCGGATCAAGGCGATCTACCGGACCAGCCCGCACACCATCTACTTCCTGCTCGCCAGTGCCGTCTTCCGGGACGGGCTGGCGGCGGTATTCACGTTCGGCGGCATCATCGCCGCGGGTACGTTCGGCTTTGAACTCAAGGACGTTATCTTCTTCGCGATCTTCGGGAACGTCGTGGCAGCGGCGGGCGCCGTCCTGGGCGGCTTCCTCGACGACCGGATCGGGCCGAAGGCGGTGATCACCGGTTCGCTGATCGGTCTGCTGGTCGCCGGCACCGCGATCCTGGTCCTCGGCAACGACGACCATTCCTTCTTGGGCATGGAGTGGGCCGGCACCACCACTTTCTGGATCTTCGGTTTGTTCCTGTGCCTCTTCGTGGGGCCCGCGCAGTCCTCCTCGCGGGCTTACCTGGCCCGGCTAGCGCCGGCAGGCGAGTCCGGCGAGCTGTTTGGTCTCTATGCCACCACCGGCCGGGCCGTCAGCTTCCTCGCCCCGGCCCTCTTTACGCTGTGCATCGCCATTGCCGCCCCTCTGGTGGAACCCGGCGAGGCGCAGCGCTGGGGCATCCTGGGCATCATGGCGGTACTGCTCGTCGGACTGCTGCTGCTCCTCCCGGTGAAGGCTCCGGACAAGACGGAAATCGCCGTCGTCCCCGCTGTCTGAGGCCGCCCGAAAAGTCGCGCGGCGCACTAGGCTGGGGGAATGAACGTGGATGAAACAGACCTCCCGGGACTGGGCCGGCGCAAGGACTTCATGACCGCCTCCGGGCGGCGGATCGGCGTCGTGGAATACCGCGAAGGCCAAACCGAACTGATCGTCTCCGCCTGGGACGACCCGGACACCTGCCAGGCGTCCATCCCGCTGACCGCCGATGAGGCCGCCGCGCTGGGAAACCTGCTGGGCGGCCAGCGGCTGGCCATGCAGCTCTCCGAAGCCCACCGCGAGGTACCCGGGATCGTCACCCGGCAGTTCTCCATCGCCGCCGGCTCTCCGTTCCAGAACCAACCGATGGGCAAGGCCGCTATCCGGACCCGCAGCGGCGCCTCGATCGTCGCCATCATGCGTGAGGGCGAGGTGCTCCCCTCCCCGGGACCCGATGTCGTCCTCCACCCCGGTGATCTCCTCGTTGCGGTAGGAACGCAAGAAGGTCTCGATACGGCGGCCGGCATCCTGCGCAACGGCTGACGGCATGGATCCGCTCGCACTGACCCTGATTGAACTCGGGGCCGTCGTCTTTTGCCTCGGCATGCTGGCGAGGCTGGCCGGGCGGATCGGCATGTCCCCCATCCCGCTGTACCTCCTCGGTGGCCTGTTTTTCGGAGCCGGCGGCGTCATCAAGCTCGAAGGTATGCACGAGTTTGCACATCTCTCCAGCGAAATCGGCGTCATCCTCCTCCTACTTATGCTCGGATTGGAATATACGGCCGCCGAGCTGGTCACGGGGCTCCGGCGCTCGTGGCAGGCGGGTGTCTTGGACCTCGTCCTCAACTTCCTGCCGGGGGCCATCCTCGCGGTGCTGCTGGGCTGGGGCGTCGTGGGGGCAATGGTGATGGGCGGCGTCACGTATATATCGTCGTCGGGCATCGCGGCCAAGGTCATCACGGACCTGGGCCGGATCGGCAACCGCGAGACACCCGTGGTGCTCTCGATCCTCGTGTTCGAGGACCTGGCCATGGCCATTTACCTGCCGATCCTGACGGCCACCCTGGCCGGGGTCAGCTTCGCCGTGGGGCTGCAGACCGTGGGGATCTCACTCGCGGTGGTCACCGTTGTCCTGCTGGTGGCGCTGCGGCACGGGCACCACGTGTCCAAGGCCGTCCACAGTGAGAACTCAGAGGTGTTCCTCCTCAACCTGCTGGGAGCCGCGCTGCTGGTGGCCGGTTTGGCCGCCGCCATGCAGGTGTCCGCCGCAGTGGGCGCGTTTATGCTCGGAATCGCCATTTCGGGGGCCACCGCGCATAACGCCACAAGGATCCTGGAGCCGCTGCGGGACCTCTTCGCTGCAATCTTTTTTGTGGTCTTCGGACTCAACACGGACCCCTCCACCATCCCGCCCGTGCTCGGCTGGGCCGTCCTGCTGGCCCTCGCAACGGCGACCACCAAGATGCTCACCGGGATCTGGGCGGCTAAGCGCGCCGGGATCGGTGTGCCGGGCCGCTTCCGCGCCGGCGCCGCACTCATCGCCCGCGGCGAGTTCTCGATCGTCATTGCCGGACTCGCCGTGGCCTCCGGCGTGGTGCCCGCGGAACTCGCGGCCATGGCGACCGCCTATGTGCTGATTATGGCCGTGACAGGCCCGCTCGCCGCCAAGTACGTGGAGCCGATTGTGGCGATGCTGCGCCGCCCGGCGAAGCCGCCTGCGGTGCGGACTGCGGACGGGATCTGACCCCGCCGTCAGGCCGCACCGGCGCGGCGCGGCAGCGCGTGGGTCAGATGTCCGTGCGGTGGAAGTTCAAGTGGCTGCGGCTGGCCGTCGGACCGCGCTGGCCCTGGTAGCGGTTGCCGTATTCGCCCGAGCCGTAGGGGTGTTCGGCGGCCGAGGTAAGCCGGAAGAAGCACAGCTGGCCGATTTTCATACCCGGCCACAGTTTGATCGGCAGCGTGGCCATGTTGGACAGCTCCAGGGTGACATGGCCGGAGAAGCCCGGATCGATGAATCCCGCGGTGGAGTGCGTGAGCAGGCCCAGCCGGCCCAGCGAAGACTTACCTTCGAGCCGGGCAGCGATATCGTCCGGGAGTGTCACGGTCTCGTAGGTGGAGCCCAGGACGAACTCCCCGGGGTGGAGGATAAAAGGTTCGCCGGCCTCGACTTCCACCAGGCGCGTCAGCTCGGGCTGGTCCTCGGCCGGGTCGATGTGGGCGTACTTGTGGTTGTCGAAGAGACGGAAGAACTTGTCGATCCGGACGTCCACCGACGATGGCTGAACCATGGCGGGGTCGAACGGCTCCAGAACGATCCGTTGGGAGTCTATTTCGGCACGAATGTCGCGGTCGGAGATCAGCACAGTCTCAAAATTACCGTACGCACTGGGAAGAGATGTGCGCGGCACCAGTGTTACGGCGCTGCCTGTTCTTCCAGCACCGACTTGAGCTGTTCCAACTGGCAGACTTCGGCCTTCATCCGCCGGCGGAAGGGGGACTTCAGCCGGGCCAGGATTCCCCGGGGCTCGCATTCGAGGGCAAAGCGGACGCGGGTGTTGCCGCCTTCCGTGCTCAGGTAGTAGCCGCCGTGGGTGCGCTCCGGCCCGGTCAGGGCCCGGTACTGGATTTCCGCCCCGGGTCGCGCCTCGGTGATCTGGAATTCTCCGCAGACGGCGCGTCCGCCGGGGCCCGCGATAGTCTGCCGGTAGACGGCGCCCTTGGTTCCGGCAGCGCCGGCTTCAAGTTCAATGCTGCGGACACCGGCACGCCAGCTGGGCAGGTTGCGGGCGTCGAGCAGGAAGTCATACACGCTCATGGCATCCCGTTGGATGACGACGTCGTACTCTGCAATTGCCACGAAAATCCTTGTTCGGCGGACAGCTGATGGGCGTAGCCCGCTTCCCCTGAACTGCAGCTAACCCCTTCAGGATAGA
This sequence comes from Arthrobacter sp. 001422645, assembly GCF_059816125.1. Taxonomy (NCBI): domain Bacteria; kingdom Bacillati; phylum Actinomycetota; class Actinomycetes; order Micrococcales; family Micrococcaceae; genus Arthrobacter; species Arthrobacter sp. 001422645. The sequence continues at coordinate 118,825 of NZ_JCBANT010000010.1, forward strand.
CAGCAAGGCCCGCCCCACGCGGCTGCGGGGACGGGCCTTTATCGAAGAGTTATGGGACTCCCCGGACTGTGTACGGTTCCGGAACTAGGTCGGGCGGCTATTTGTCGGTGAGCTTCGGCACCGAGAACACCACAATGGCGCCGATGACAGCGAAGGCCGCGAACATGTAGAAGTTCAGCTGCCAGCCGAAGGCCATGCCGGCGATCAGCCCGCCGATCAGCGGTCCGCAGATGGCGCCGATGCGTCCAATGCCAAGGGACCAGCTCAGGGCTGTGGCGCTCAGGGACTGCGGGTAGTGGGTGGCGCAGTAGCCGCCCACCAGGATCTGGGTTCCCACGGAGCCGAGGCCGGCGAAGGCGACGATCACGAGCAGCATGGCCAGCGGCAGCTGGAGGCTGAGCATGAGGATGGCCACGAAGGCCAGCAGGAAGGATGCCGTCACCACCTTGCGGATGCCGATCTTGTCCGCCAGCACGGAGGCGCTGATGGAGCCGACGATCGCGCCCGCGTTGAGGACCAGCAGGAACGTCAGGGCATCCCCGAGCTGGAAACCGGCCTGGCGCATGATCTGCGGGAGCCAGGTGTTCAGCCCGTAGACCAGCAGCAGCCCGCAGAAGTTTGCGAGTGCGAACAGGATCGTGGAACGGACCCACTTGCGAGTGAACAGGGTCTTCATGGCGGATTTGGGCGCTTCGGCGCCGGTCTTGACGTCCTCGGCGGTGACGATGTCCGAGTAGACCAGGCCGTAGCGGTCCGCGGTGGCTTTGGCTTCTTCAATGCGCTGCTTGCGGGCCAGGTATGCCACCGACTCGGGGAGGAGCTTCCAGGCGATAGGGAGCAGGGTGACCAGCGGCAGGGCGCCGATGGCGTACATCCAGCGGAAGTCGATGTGCTGCAGGAGGTTGATGGCGAGCAGCGACGCGCCGACGCCGCCCACCGAGTACCCGCTGAACATCACGGCGTTGGCGATCTGGCGGCGCTCCTTGCGGGCGTATTCGACCGTCAGCGCAATGCAGGTCGGCACGATGCCGCCCAGACCGAGGCCGGTCAGGAAGCGCAGGAAGCCGAAGACCTCGGCGGACGGCGCGAAGGCCGTGAGCAGCATGCACGTGGAGAACCACGCGATGCAGGCAAGCATGATGCGGCGGCGGCCCAGTTTGTCGGTCAGGATGCCGACGGAGAGCGTGCCGATCAGCATCCCGACCAGGGCGAGGCTGCCGATCAGGCCTGCCTGCCCGGGGGTGACGCCCCAGTCCTGGAACTTCAGGATGGTGGGGACGGTGGAGCCGTAAACCACCAGGTCGTAGCCATCAAAAACTATGGCCACGAAGCACAGGATGAGGACCGCGTGGCCCTTCCAGCGAGGTGCGGCTTCGCTGCGCAACTCAGTCGACATTGACTGCGTCATGGATGTACCTCTCGTTGAGATGTCATGGGAATGTGTGGTAGCTCACATGCTGTGCCCACTGCGTCACGCTTTGATTCCGACAGTAAACAAATCAGCATATATCGTTTGTGTAACGATCGTCAGCCAGTAATGGGACCGTCAGTGGCCCTTGAACGCCTCGGCGAGCCACCAGGCGCCGCCGTCGGAGGCGATCTTGGCATCGATGACCAGCGGACGGGAGGGACGCGCTCCCACCCAGGCACGGACGTCCTCAAGATCGGCCACGCCGCGCACCGTCACGGCGTCCGCACCGAAGCCCCGGGCGATCGCGGCGATGTCCGTGTCCGGGAACGTGACAGTGCCGAGATCAACGGCGGAGCCGCCGTCGTGCGCGGCGCCGAAGTGGTGGACTTCCGCGCCGTAGCCGGCGTCGTTGTAGATGATGCAGACAAGTGGCAGGCCCAGCCGGACCGCGGTCTCCAGTTCGCTGATGCCCATCAGGAATCCGCCGTCCCCGGCGCCCAGCACCGGCAAGCGGTCCGGCCGGGCCAGCGCGGCCCCGATCGCTGTGGACAGCCCCAGCCCGATCGACTGGAAGGCCTGAGTGAAACAGAAGCCGAACTCATCCGGGACCTTCAGATAGGTGCTGGGATAGCCCATGAAGTTGCCGGAGTCGATCGAGACGATCCGTTCCGCAGGCAGGATCGCGTCCAGTTCGCGGCTCAGCACCCGGGGGTCGATCCGTCCACCGCCGGAGAGGTCCGGCGTTTCAACGTCGTTCCAGCGCGAGCGTTCCGCGATGGCCGCGGCGTTCCGCGGGGTGCGGTACCGCTCGGCCGGGTCGGGCTGCAGCGTCCGCAGCTCCGCGAGGACATCCGCGGCGGTCAGCGCGGCATCCCCGACCACCCCCAGGTCGACGTGCCGGTTGGCGCCGAGAGCGGAATCCTCGACGTCGACCTGCACCACGGCCGTCCCGTCCGAGATGAGGTGGCCGTGCCGCATGGTCCACATATTCAAGGCACAGCCCCAACCAACAATCAGGTCGGCGCCCTGGATCAGCTCGGCGCTGAGCGGTGAGGAGAATCCGCCGGAGATTCCGAGGTTGAACTCCTCGTCGTGGAACAGCCCGTTGGCCACTGCGGACGTGGCCACCAGCGCACCGGAGTGGGCGGCAAGGCCCAGCAGTTCCTCCCGCGCGTTCCGGGCCCCCCGGCCTGCCACAAAGACCGGGCGTTCCGCGGCGTAGATCAGGTGCGCCAGGCGCCGGACGCTGGTGGCCGCGGGGCGGACCGGCTGGGCGTCGGCGACTGCTGCGGGGTGCGCGGCCAGCGCCTGCCCCGGTGCCGGCGCGGACTGGACGTCGAGGGGCAGGTTGAGCACCACGGTGCGGCGTTCGTTCCGCGCCGTGCGGAACGAACGGAGGGTGTCCGCGACGGCGGTGGCCGGGGAGTGGATGCGTTCGCTCACGGCTCCGACGCTCCGGGCGAGGGCGTCCTGGTCGATTTTGAAGTTGGAACGGACCGCGGAGGCCTGGGTGTCGGCGGTCAGCACGATCAGCGGCGTGCGGCTCTTGGCGGCTTCCCCGATCCCGGTAACGGCGTTGCTCAGCCCGCAGCCCTGGTGGGTGCTGACCACCCCCACCCGGCCCGACATCCGGGCGTAGGCGTCGGCCATTGTGGCGGCGCCGCCTTCGTGCCGGGCTGCGGTGAACGGCACCCCGGCCTCGCGGAGGGCGTTGGTGACCTCGAAGTTGCCGCTGCCGACCACGCCGAAGACATGCCCGACGCCGAGCCCCGCCAGGGTCCGGCCAACGAGCTGGGCGACGGTCCCGGCCACCTGCTGGACCGTGCCGGAGGACTCCCGGGGCGCCTCCACGGCGCCGGGGGAAACGTATGAAGCTACTACCATGGACTTACCTTCCATTGAGTAATGCACCGGTTGAGTACTGCGCTGTTGACTGCCGTGTTGCTCTGCTCTGTTGCTGAATTGCTCTTCGAACTTCCAGGCGGCATCCATGAACTCCACCCAGTCCCTCCCCCGCGCTGCCGCGACGGCAACTCTGGTCCGGACCATTGAATGGGTGGATACGGATGCCGCGGGGCACCAGCACAACTCGGCGGTGCTCCGCTTTGTCGAGGCCTGCGAGGCCAAGCTGTTCCGGGACCTGGAGCTGCCGGAGTATTTCCCGTTGGCGCCGCGGGTTCGCCACGAGCTCAACTACCGGGCGAAGTTGTACTTCGGCCAGCAGGTCACCACCACCGTAGTGGTGGAGAAAATCGGCCGCACGTCCATGACGTTCAGCTTTGAAGTGTGGGGCGAGGAGTTCCGGGGCGAACCCCGCGTCCTCGCCGCCCACGGATCGTTCGTCACGGCCCATGTGGCCCAGGGCGGCACGGCGGCCACCCCGTGGCCGGCGGAAATTGCGGCCAAAGTCACCGCCCGCGGGGGTTCCAGCCAGGACTGAGCCGCCGGGGACGCTGCCCGGCACCGCACCGTTGAGGCGCCGGACAGCGGTTCTCCAGCCGGTTCTCCCGGCCGCCTATACCGACGCCGGCACTTTCGCCGGCGTCCAGCGCAGGTGGGTGGGCAGCTCGGCGGTCTCCGGCTCCCGCACGAGCGCCAGCCGGGGCCGGACCGCGTCGGTGCGGGCCGCCGGCGGCTTCCGGCTGCCGGCCCGGAACTGCTGCGGCCAGTCGGCGCCTGGCCCGCGGTAGTCCTGCTCGATCGCCGCATGCAGGGTCCACTGCGGATCAAACAGGTGCGTGCGGCCTAGGGCGCAGAGGTCCGCGCGGCCCGCCAGCAGGATCGAGTTGACGTCGTCGTAGGAGGACACGGCCCCGACGGCGATCACCGCCACGCCTGCCTTGTGGGCCACCTCCTGCCGGATGCGGTCCGCGAACGGGGTCTGGTAGCTGCGGCCGTAGGCGGGTTTCTCCTCCTTGACCACCTGGCCGGAGGAGACGTCCACGCCGTCGGCGCCGTGCTCCACGAACGCCCGGGCGATCGCGACGGCGTCGTGCTCGTCGTTGCCGCCGGGGGCCCAGTCCGTCGCCGAAAGCCTGACGGTGAGCGGCCTGTCAGCGGGCCACGCGGCGCGGACGGCGTCGAACACCTCCAGCGGGTAACGCAGCCGGTTCTCGAGCGATCCGCCGTATTCGTCGCCGCGCCGGTTGGCCAGCGGCGAGAGGAATGAGGAGAGCAGGTAGCCGTGTGCGCAGTGCAGCTCCAGCAGGTCGAAGCCCGCGGCGGCCGCACGCACGGTCGCGGCTACGAACTCGTCCCGGACCTGGTCCATTTCGGCGCGGCTGATTTCGCGCGGCGCCGGGCTGTCCGGGCCGTAGGGGACGGCCGAGGGGCCCACCGGCTCCCAGCCGCCCTCGGGGAGCGGCTCGTCGATGCCTTCCCACATGAGTTTGGTGGAGCCTTTCCGGCCGGAGTGCCCCAGCTGGGCGCCGATCGCCGCCGTCGAACGGCTGTGCACGAAGTCGACGATCTCTCGCCAGCTCTCCTGCTGGGCCTCGGTGTAGAGGCCGCTACAGCCCGGCGTGATGCGCCCGGTCTCCGATACGCAGACCATTTCGGTCATCACCAGGCCGGCGCCGCCAAGGGCCTTGCTCCCCAGGTGGACCAGGTGGAAGTTGCCCGGGACGCCGTCGGTGGCGGAGTACATGTCCATCGGTGAGACGACGATCCGGTTCTTCAGTTCCAGCCCGCCGATCCGGTACGGCTGGAACATGGCCGGGGCGCTGCCCACAATGCCCTGCGTGCGGGCGAATTCCTCATCCACCCGGGCGGCGAACTCGGGGTCGCGCAGTTTGAGGTTGTCGTACGTGATCCGGCGGCTCCGGGTGAGCAGGTTGAAGCAGAACTGCACCGGGTTCTGGTCCTTGTACATGCCGATGTTCTCGAACCATTCCAGCGAGGCCTGCGCGGCGCGCTGGGTGGATTCGACCACCGGCCGGCGCTCCGTTTCGTACGCCTCCAGGGCGGCCTCAAGCTCGGAGTGCTCGTGCAGGCAGGCCGCCAGCGCGAGGGAGTCCTCCATGGCCAGCTTGGTGCCGGACCCGATGGAGAAGTGCGCCGTGTGGGCGGCGTCGCCGAGGAGCACGATGTTGCCGTGCCGCCAGGACTCGTTGCGGACCGTGGTGAAGTTGATCCACTTGGAGTTGTTGACCAGGACCTCGTGGCCCTCGAGCTCCTCGGCGAAAATTGTGCGGATGGCGTCCACGGCCGCCTCGTCGCTTTCTCCGGGCCGGAACGGCTGGTGCTCGGTAGCGTCGAAGCCGGCGTTGCGCCAGACGTCCTCGTGCATTTCGACGATGAAGGTGCTGCCCTCGTCCGAGTAAGGGTAGCCGTGGATCTGCATCACGCCGTGCTCGGTGTCCTTGACGAAGAACTTGAATGCCTCGAAGACGAGGTCGGTGCCGAGCCACATGTACTTGGACTTGCGGACGTCCAGGCTGGGCCGGAAGACCTCGGCGAAGCGGGAGCGGACGGCGGAGTTCAGGCCGTCCGCAGCGAGCACCAGGTCGTAGTCCCGGCTGAGTTCCTCGACGTCGGGCGCCAGCGTGCTGAACCGCAGGTCGACACCGAGTTCGGCGCAGCGCCGCTGCAGCAGCTCGAGCAGCTCCTTGCGGCTCATGGCGGCGAAGCCCTGGCCGCCGACGGTGTGCTGCTGACCCTGGAAGTGGATGTCGATGTCGGTCCAGCGGGCGAAGCGCTCGGACATGTACTCGGCGATCACGGTGTCCGCGTTGCCGATTCCGCCGAGGGTCTCGTCGCTGAAGACGACGCCGAAGCCGAAGGTGTCGCTCGCGGCGTTGCGTTCCCAGACCGTGACGTCGTGGTTCGGGTCCAGCTGCTTCATGAGTGCGGCGAAGTACAGTCCGCCCGGACCGCCGCCGATGATTGCAATTTTCATGTGGTGCCTCTCAAACGTTCTGGTGTTCGGGGGCGGCGGTGTCAGCGGCCAGCTGTTCACGCAGCCGGAAGTGCTGGAGTTTGCCGCTGGGGTTGCGGGGCAGGCCGTCAACAAAGTTCACCTGGCGCGGGTACTTGTACGGGGCGATGGCCTGCTTGACGAAGTCCTGGATTTCCTTGCGCTTCGCGTCATCGGCCTCGACGCCCTCGCGCAGCACGATGAAGGCGCAGACTACGCTGCCGCGCTCCGGGTCGGGCCGGCCCACCACGGCGTTCTCCATCACGTCCGGGTGCTGGTCAATGGCCGCTTCGACCTCCGGGGCGCCGATGTTGTAGCCGGAGGACACGATCATGTTGTCGGAGCGTGCCTGGTAGTAGAAGTAGCCGTCGTCGTCCCGGCTGAAGGTGTCTCCGGTGACGTTCCAGCCGTTGACGACGTAGTCCTCCTGGCGGGAGTCGTTGAGATAGCGGCAGCCGGTGGGGCCGATGACTGCGAGGCGTCCGACGGCGTTCGGGCCGAGTTCCCGGCCGACCTCGTCCAGGATGGTGGCCCGGTAACCGGGGACGGCCGTTCCGGTGGCACCGGCGCGGATATCGTCCCCTGCCGCGGAGATGAAGACGTGCAGCATTTCGGTGGCGCCGATGCCGTTGACCAGCTTCAGCCCGGTGCGTTCATGGACGGCGCGCCAGGTTTCGGCCGGCAGGTGCTCGCCGGCCGAGACGGCGGTGCGGAGGCTGGCGAGGAGCCCCTCGGCGCCTTCCTTGAGGATGGCCTTGTAGGCGGTCGGGGCGGTGAACAGGATGGTGGCCTGCGCCGCGTGCACGGCCTGCGCCAGCTCCAGCGGGGTGGCGCGTTCGGTCAGCAGCGCGGCGGCGCCGAAGCGCAGCGGGAAAACCACCAGGCCGCCCAGTCCGAAGGTGAAGGCCAGCGGCGGGGAGCCCGCGAAGACGTCGTCCGGCGTCGGCGCCAGGACGTGCCGGGCGAAGGTGTCCGCGTTGGCGAGGATGTCCCGGTGGAAGTGCATGGTGATCTTCGGCGTCCCGGTGGTGCCCGACGTCGGGCCCAGCAGCGCGACGTCGTCCGCCGCCGTCGCGACGTCGGTGAATTCGCCGCTCTTGGCGGCGCAGCGGGCGTCGAGGTCCGTGCCGGTGCTGCCCCCCATGGCCAGCACCGGCACGTCGTTTCCGGCGGCCTCGGCCAGATCATCGAGGAACCTGCTGTCGCACAGGGCGGCGGCCGGCCGGGTCAGTTCCAGCAGGGTCCGGATCTCGTTGCCGCGCAGGGCCGGCATGATGGTGACCGCCACCGCGCCGGCCTTGAGCACCCCGAGCCAGGCCGCGACGAGCCACGGGTTGTTCGGCGAGCGCAGCATGACGCGGTTCCCGGGGACGATCCCGAAGTCCTCGACAAGGACCTGGGCCACCTGGTTGGCGCGGCGCTGCAGTTCCCCGTAGCTCCAGGAACCGCCGTCGGGGGTGAGCAGGGCCGGGCGGTCGGCACCGAAACTGCGGACGGCGTCGTCAATCAGCGCGGTGGCGGCGTTGAGCTGCTGCGGGTACTGCAGTTCCGGGAGGGTGAACTCCAGCGCGGGCCACTGCTCCGCCGGGGGCAGATTGTCACGTGCAAAGGTGTCCCGGTGCGCCGAGGGCGTCAGTTCCATTGCAGACCTTTCATATCGTCATTGATAAGAGGGGAAGAGCTCATCGATTGCTCCGAAACGGCCGTTTTGGCGGCCCAAAAGGGCAGCTACGGAGCAGTCGACATCCGGATCATGCCTTCCTGCACCACGGTGGCGAGGAGCCGGCCCTGCCGGTCGTAGAAGTGTCCTTGCGCCAGGCCGCGGCTGGCCTGGGCGGAAACGGCTTCCTGCACGTAGAGCAGCCAGTCGTCCACCCGGCCTTCACGGTGGAACCACATGGCGTGGTCCAGGCTGGCCGTAACCAGGCCCGGATCGCCCCAGGCGTAGCCGTGCACCCGGAGCACCGGTTCCAGGATGGTGTAGTCACAGACGTAGGCCAGGGCGGCTCGCTGCAGGTCCGGGTCATCCGGCAGCCGGTCGAACGCCTTCACCCAGACGGCCTGGTGCGGCACCTGCTCCCCCTCGACGCTGAGGTAGACAGCCCCCGGAACGTGCCGCATGTCGAAGCTGCGGCCGCCGGACCAGTAGGCCGCGGCGTCGCCTTCGACGCCGTCGAGCACGTCGGCCGAGGACGGCAGCGACTCCGGATCCGGGATCCCGGCCGGCATGGCACGGGCGAATTCCTCGCCTGCCTCCTCCGCGTGGAAGGAGGCCATGGCCACGTAGACGGTCCTGCCGCCCTGGTAGGCGCGGACCTGCCGAGTGGAGTAGCCACGTCCGTCGCGGAGGCGTTCCACCTCGTAGCGGACCTCCGCGCCGATATCCGCGGGCCGCATGAAGTAACTGTGCATCGAGTGCAGCGAGCGGTCGTCCCCCACCGAGCGCATCGCCGCGGCGGCGGCCTGGGCCACCATGTCCCCGCCGTACGCCTTGGGCCACGGCACGTACTGTGTGGTGGCGGTGTAGGCCTCGTCGAGGAAGTCCGGCTCCACCGGCGTCAGTTCGAGGGCGGACAGGAGGATTTCCGAAGTGGGATTCATACCCGGCGGTACCCTTCGAGGGTGGAGTCGTCGACGTCGTCGAGGTTCACCACGATGTTCTCCGGGGTGCGTGCGGTGAGCCAGACGAGTTCCTCAGTGACGCTCATGTTCGCTTCGACGTGCGGCATATACGGCGGGACGAAGACCCAGTCGCCCTCGGTCATGTCGATGAATTCCTTGTAGTCCTCGCCGAAGTAGATCCGGCCGTGGCCGCGGAGCACGTAACCGCCGGTCTCGGCTTCGCCGTGGTGGTGCGGGAAGGAGCGGTAGCCGGGTTCGTTGCTGACCTGGCCGTACCAAATCTTTGTAGCAGGGGTGTGCTGCGTGCTGACGCCGGAGATCCGGACGGCCCCGCCGGACTGGCCGGTGTCGCGGTGCTCGGCGCCCTTGCGGGTCACGACGGGGACAACATGTTCGGTGATCTGTTCTGTCATGGTGATACCTCTCTGTATGGCGGGTCTGCTTGGTGGCTTGCTGGGATTAGAGACGGACCGTGTTGGTGAGGGTGCCGATGCCCTCGACTTCGGTGGTGACGACGTCGCCGTCGTGCAGGAAGCGCGGCGGGTTGGCCCCCATGCCCACGCCGCCGGGGGTGCCGGTGAGGACCACGTCGCCGGGGCTCAGCCGGGTGAAGGTGGAGATGTAGGACAGTAGCGCGGCCGCGGTAAAGACGAGGGTCTTGGTGTTGCCGTTCTGGACCTCTTCGCCGTTGACCAGGCAGCGGACCCGGACGCCGGCTTCGGGGTCGCATTCGTCCGGGGTCACCAGCACGGGACCCAGCGGGGTGGTGCGGTCGAAGGCCTTGCCCTGGAACCACTGCAGGGTGCGGCTCTGCCAGTCGCGCAGGGAGATGTCGTTCGCCACGGTGTAGCCGGCGATCGCGGCGGCGGCCTCCTCCGGCGACGCATTCTTGAGCGGGGCTCCGACGACGACCGCCAGTTCGGCTTCCCAGTCAACCTTGGCGCCGTGCCCGGCGGCGTCGATGACCTCGCCGTCGCCGATCAGCGTGTCCGCGTACTTGGCGAACAGGGTGGGATATTCCGGCATCTCCCGGCCCATTTCCGCAATGTGGTCCGCGTAGTTCAGGCCGCAGCAGATGACCTTGGACGGGCGCGGCAGCACGGTGGCGAACCGGGCGTCATGTGCGGGAATGGAGCCGCCCGGGACGCCGTCGGAATTTTCCGCGGCGGCAACGGCCGCAGCTGCCTGCTCCCGCCAGCCTGCGCTTCCCAGCAGTTCACTGAGGTCGCGTGCGGGCAGGAGCACAAAACGCTCCCCGGACTGGACGGCGGCGCGGGTGGCGGGGCCACCGCTGGCGTCGCGGGCTGCCGTAATGACGGTCGCAAGGCGCATGATTCTTCACTTCCGGTTCGACTGCGGAACAGGCCCCATTGCCGATTCCGGTGACGTGCAAACTATGCCATCCCCCGAGAGGGTATGTCGACATTTTTACGGTCGTCACATATGCTCAAGTTAACACGGATTCACCAGTTTGGGTAGACCGGCAGATGTGCCGGATCCGCCCGTTCGCAGTTCCAACCCTTGGATTTCCACAGCACCGCCGACTCAATGAGGAGCCACCATGAACCACAAGGTCATCAACCCCGCAGCGCTGGCCAAACCCTCCGGCTTCGCCCACGGCATCCTGGCCGGCAACACCGTGTACCTGGGCGGCCAGACGGCCATGGACAGCAACGGGGACATTGTTCCCGGCGGCATCGTGGAGCAGTTCCGCCAGTGTTTCTCCAACGTCCTCACCACCCTGGCCGAAGCCGGAGGCATGCCCTCTGACCTGGTCAACGTCACCATCTATCTCACCGACGTCGAGGACTACCAGAAAAACGGCCGCGAAATCGGGCGGATCTGGCGCGAGATGGCAGGCACCGACTATCCCGCGATGGCCGGCGTCGGCGTGACGCGGCTATGGCAGGCCGAGGCGCTGATCGAGATCCAGGCCATCGCCGTCGTGTCTGGCCAGGGCTAAGCGGGAGGGTTAACGCTACGCAGTTCCGGAACTGCCCGTGGCCCCCAGCAGCCGCTCGGCATGCTGGCGGGCCGGGCCGTTCAGGAGACGGTGGAGTTCCGCGAAAATCCGCTCCGCGGTCAGCCCGTGCCAGCCCTGCGGCAGGAACTCCTCCGGCAGGCCCGGGTCCAGATACGGCAGCCGGCGCCACTGGGTGAGCAACTGGACGTAGTCCGCGAAGGCGGACCGGTCGGCGTCGGGCCCCGGCGCCGGTGCGCCCGGTGATTCCCAGCGGTCCAGGACGGGAGCGAAGCGTTCGATGAATTCCGCGTAGAGGGATTCCAAAGCCGGCAGGTCCCACCAGCGGGAAACCTTGTCCTTGACGTCCCCGGCGGTCAGGTGCTCGGCCTTGAAGAACTCCACGTATTCCGTCAGTCCTGCCCGCTCGAGCTGGTGGCTGATGTCCTCGTAGGTGTTGCCCGGGGCAATCCAGAGCCCGGGCGTCACGGAGCCGAAGCCCATCCGCGTCAGCGTGCTGCGCAGCTGGTGGCGGAGGTGGCGCTGGGATTCCGGGACGGAGAAGGCGATGAGGAGCCACCGGTCGGCCGCCGTCGCCCGACGCGGCGAAAAGATGCGGCGGTCGCCCTCCTGGAAGACATCCTCCAGGTTGGGGGCCAGCCGGTAGGCGGCCACGCCGCCCTGCCTCACACTTTCCAGCACACCGCGGCGCTTGAGCCGGGACACGGAGGACCGCACTCCGGAAGACTCGACGCCGAGATCGTCCAGCATGGAAATCAGCGCCGAGACGGGCAGTGCGCCGCCGTTGGGCCGCCCGTAGAGGCCGTAGATCGTAACGATGAGCTGCTGGTGCCGAGGGGTCGGCCGAGGAACGGCGGATTCGCCTGCGGGGTCGGCGGCCAATCCGGCATCCGTTTCGGCGTCCAGCGGCAGCACGGGGTCGGCGTCCAGCGGTAGCACGGGGTCTTTTACCACCGTCGGCCTTCCCTCGGGAGAACAGTCATGGATCTAGGCTATAGAGGTCCGGGCGCCGCGACGGCCATGACGCTCCGCTGGTGACGCATGCAGGGTCCGGCGAAGCCGCGGCCAGCTCGTACGGCCAGGGCCCCGCTGCGGGCCGCCCCGCCCGTTCGCCACATATGGCCGCTCAGCCGGGCGGCTTAACGGCCATATGTGGCAAACCGTGCAGTGCGCGGCCCACGATTCCCGCCGCGCGACCTGTTCGGAGAACGCCCGCGGCTGGGGTAAGGTAAATCTCGTTGTTCCAAGGGACCAGGCCCAGCATTCTGGCTAGTCCCACTGCGGCTGTAGCTCAATGGTAGAGCGCTAGCTTCCCAAGCTTGATACGCGGGTTCGATTCCCGTCAGCCGCTCCAACTCCCCTGCAAAACCTCGCCGTGCAGATCCCACCCTGCAGAACGCCGTCCGGCGGACGTCCCCGAAGCCGTTAGGTCGCTACCTGTATCGTTCGAAGTCAGGAACCTCTTCGGTTCCGCTACAGGAGCGATCATGGCTGACAAGTCCCCCCGTCAAGCAGCATCCAAGAAATCCGGCAAGTCCATCAAGGAAAAGCGCGCCGATAAGAGGAGCGCCGCAGCGCCGCCCAGCTCCCTGGAAAAGGCCACCAGCTCCAAGCCTGCGAGTCCCAAAAAGAAGTGAGCGGCACCTTGAACCTTCTCACCCTGGGAGTCCTTGCCAGCACGCGGAAGCCTGACGAGCGGCGCCTCCCGATCCACCCCCTCCACCTTGACCGCATCGCCCCGGAACTCCGGCAGCAGATGCTCCTGGAGGAGGGCTACGGCGAGCGTTTCGGCGTCTCGGACGCCCAACTGGCACCGCTCGTGGGGCGCATCGTCCCCCGCACGCAGCTGCTGGCCGAGGCCGACGTCGTTCTCCTGCCCAAACCGCAACCCGAAGACCTCGCCGAACTGCGGGACGGGCAGGTCCTCTGGGGTTGGCCGCACTGCGTCCAGGACCGGGCCATCACCCAGCTGGCGATCGACAAGAAGCTCACCCTCATCGCCTTCGAAGCGATGAACCACTGGGCCAGCGACGGCGGCTTCGGCCTGCACGTGTTCCACAAGAACAACGAGCTGGCCGGCTACTGCTCGGTCCTGCACGCCCTGGCGTTGACCGGTTCCAGTGGCGACTACGGCCGACGCCTGAGCGCCGTAGTGATCGGCTTCGGGGCAACGGCCCGCGGCGCGGTGACCGCCCTCAACGCCCACGGCATCCACGACGTCCAGGTGCTGACCAATCGCGGCGTCGCCGCGGTGGGCTCCCCCATCCACTCGGTACGCATCGCGCAGTTCGACCACGCCGACAAAGCGCCGTTCCTCAGCGAGGTCATCACCGAGCGCGGCCGTGTGCCGCTCGCGCCGTTCCTCGCCGAGCGCGACATCGTGGTCAATTGCACCCTGCAGGACCCGAACGCGCCGCTGACGTACCTGCGCACCGATGACCTGGACGCGTTCCGTCCCGGCAGCCTGATTGTGGATGTCTCCTGCGACGAGGGCATGGGCTTCAGCTGGGCGAAAACCACCACATTCGCGGAGCCGATGTTCAAGGTCGGGGACCACATCGATTACTACGCAGTGGACCACAGCCCGTCCTACCTGTGGAACTCGTCCAGCTGGGAGATCAGCGAGGCGCTGCTGCCGTTCCTGGAAACCGTAATCACCGGCCCCGAGGCCTGGACCGCGAACGAGACCATCCGCCGCGCGATCGAAATCCGCGACGGCGTGGTCCTCAACCCGGATGTGCTGCAGTTCCAGCAGCGGGGAGCGGAGTACCCGCACCTGACGCTGACGGACTAACGCCCGGTTTCCGGGTTGCGGCACCTCTGTGGGTTTCCGCGACGAGTGAGGACAGCCGCGGCGTGGATCCACGCAGCGGCTGTCCTATTTCGGTGCAGAATTCGGTGCGGAAACCGGCGCAGAAGGCTATGGCGTGGCAGCCGCCCCCGGCCGGCCCTGGTTCCGGACAATCTTCAGCAGCCTGCGCCGGTCTTTCAGGTCCACCTTGAGCATCAGCTGGTCCTTGCGTGCCAGCACGACGGCGACCGTCGCCGCTGCAAGCGCCGGCACCCCGCCGGAGACCAGGATGGCCGTGTGCGGATCAACGTGCTCGGCCAGCCAGCCGATCATCGGCCCGCCGATGGCCTGCCCGCCGATCAGCACCATGATGTACAGGCTCATAACGCGTCCGCGGATGGCCATATTGGAGCTGATCTGCACCAGCTGGTTGGCCGCGGTCAGGAACATGAGGCACCAGAACCCGGCCAGCACCATCGCCACCCCGAACCACAGCATGGAGTGCGCCAGCGAGGCCAGGCACAGCATGAGCCCGTACATGCCGGCCCCCAGCATCACCGAGCGCAAGCGCAGTTCGCGCCGTCGGGCGGACGTGATCGCCCCGGCCAGCGCCCCGAGTGCCACGAGGGCGTTCAGCAGGCCGTAGCCGCCGGCGCCGGCGTCGTACACGCGGTCCGCGAAGGCGGCCAGCAGCACCGGCAGGCTCATCGCGAATACTGCGACAAAACCGGCCATCAGCCAGGGCCAGTAGATGGTGGGCTTGCTCAGGGCGTAATTCAGCCCTTCCCGCAGCATGCCCTTGCGTTTGGGCACCGGGGCGCTGATATGCAGCTGGTCCTTCCGCAGCGTGAGCAGCATCGCGACGGTGGAGCAGCAGGCGACGGCGTTGGCTGCGAATGCCCAGCCGGCGCCCACAGCCGTGAGCAGCAGCCCGGCGAGCGCCGGACCGATCAGGCCGCCAAGCTGGAACGTTGTGGAGTTCACGCTGATGGCGTTCCGGAGGTAGGCCGGCCCCACGAGCTCGTTGACGAAGACCTGGCGGGCGGGTTGGTCCAGCACCGTGACCAGGCCCAGGGTCAGGGCGATCACGTAGACGTGCCAGACCTCGATCCGCTGGGTGAGCGCCAGCACCGCGAGGATGGCCGCCAGCACCGCGGCCGCTGACTGGCACAGCAGCAGGATCTTGCGCTTCGCAAAACGGTCCGCCATCATGCCTCCCCACGGGCCAAGGATCAGCGAGGGTAGGAACTGCAGTGCCACCGTAATCCCGACGGCGGTGACGGAACCGGAGAGCTGGAGCACCAGCCAGTCCTGGGCAATCCGCTGCATCCAGAGGGCGATGACGGCAATGAAGTGCCCGATCGCGAAGATTCGGAAATTGCGGACTTTCAGCGAAATGAAGGTGTGCCGCCACGGCAGCGGCTCATTAACGACGGCGAGTGGGGCGGTGCTGGTGTCTGGCAGCGCAATGACGTTGGCCTCTAAGGGCGGAGGGGGTGCCACGGGAAAGTCCTCAAGGGGGCGGGTGAGTGGGATGCCTTAACGCTAGGCTGGCCGCAGCGGATTATGGAAGATTATTCACCGCATAACTAGCATTACGGAACGCAATGCGGCGAGAGTTCGCCGCAGGTCAGGAGCCCGCATGTTCGAACCGGCACAGCTGCGATCCTTCCTGGCAGTGGCCGAAACGCTGAGCTTCACCAAGGCCGCCGAACGCCTTGGCCTCGCGCAGCCGACGGTCAGCCAGCATGTGCGCAAGCTCGAGACCGCCGCGAAACGGGTCCTGGTGACCCGGGACACCCGGGATGTGCGCCTGACCGACAATGGGGACGCCATGGCCGGCTTCGCCCGCAGCATCCTGTCCGCCCACGATGCCGCCTCCCGCTACTTCTCCGGTTCGGCCATGCGCGGCCGGTTGCGCTTCGGCACGGCGGACGACCTTGCGATCACGGGCCTGCCGAGGATCCTGCGGGAGTTCCGGCAGGTCTACCCGCAGATCAACCTGGAACTGACCGTGGGCCAGAGCGACCAGCTCTACAAACGGCTCAACGCCGGCCAGCTGGACCTTGTTTTCGTCAAGTGGGTGGCCGGGGCCAAAGACGGCACGGTGGTGCAGCAGGACTCCTTCGCCTGGGTGGGCCTGGAGCAAACCTCGCTGGACCCGGCCGAGCCCGTGCCGCTGATCGCGTACCCCTCCCCCAGCCTGAGCCGGAAGCTGGCCATCGACGCCCTTGAATCCGCTGGCCGGACCTGGCGCATCACCTGCACCACGCGGCAGATCAGCGGCGTGCTGGCCGCGGTCCGGGCCGGCATCGGAGTGGCGGTTATGCCGTCCTCACTGGTGCCGGAGGACCTGAAGATCATCACCCGGCGTTTCGAGCTGCCGCCAGTGGGCGACGTCGATTTCACCCTGATCCGCAACCCGCTGGCCAATACCGAGGTGATCGAGGCCTTGACCCAGACGATCGCGGGCCGGACCCTCAAACGCCCCGCGTGAAGGGCCGCGGACGTCGCTTCAGCGGGACGGCGGTCCCCCGGGACCTGCGTACCCGGCGATGTACCTACTCGGATTGCGTACTTACGCATACCATTGATCCACTCGGATTCCTGACATATCCTTGAGGGTGTTGAAGGTCAAGCAGAGGCCTATGACAACGATTCGAGTAACGAACGCTGTCCTGTGTGCCTGCCGTGCGGCGGCCCTCCGGAAGGCGTTCGGGATAGGCCGACAATGACGCCAGCCATAAACCGACCCCACACTCCCCCAACATCGACAGCCCGCAGCCTCAAGCCCGTGGGCACGTTCACCCAGGCCGTACACCGCGGCACTGCCGCTAAACACCCCAGCCTCGGACGCCTTGACCCGCATCCCACCACCCTGGTTGAGGCCGAGTATGTCGGCAGCCCGTATTGCGAGCGCTGCGGGACCGACGAGTTCATCTACCTTGAGACTTTTGTCCCTGCGACCCATCACAGGGACGGTTCCATCAACAAACTGGGCGAAGTCACGTACTTCTGCTCCGGTTGCGACGACTTCTCCGCGCACGCGGTGCCCGCTTCGTGGGTTCCGCCCGGCTGGTATTTCGGCTGAGCCGCGGGCGGCGAGCTCCCGCAGGCGACGAGCTCCCAAAGACAACGAGCCGGGCGGCCACCATTGGAGGGTGGCCGCCCGGCTCGTTTGTGTCTCCCCGTGAGGAGTCAGAACAGCGGGGCGTGTCCTAGATCAGGCCTTCCGAGATGAAGTTGGGCGTCCCAAAGCGGTGCGCCGTGATGCTGATGGCCTGCTCATGCAGGAACGGCAGCAGCTCAACGCGTCCGGCTTCGGTGACCGGGTGGGAGTAGATCGCCAGGTCGGGACGTCCGCCGGTCGCCTCGGCCAGTGCCTTGGCGTTGCCGCCGATGAGCCGGATCCGTGAAGTGGCGAGCCTGGCCGCGCCGGCCAGCCTGCCCGCGGAGGCCAGCCAGTCGGCGTCGTTCTCCACGGTGGCATCGATGCCGAGGCCGGAGAGTACGGTGCGCAGCCGGGCGGGGAGCTCGACGGCGGTGGACACGGTCAGCGCGGAGCCTGCCAGGACACCGGCGGAGACCGTGCGGACCAAACGGGCGAGGGGCTCGCCCTCGGAAAGCCGCACCGTGACGGGAAGCGCGCGGTAGCGGAAGACGTTCCGTTCGGCGCTCAGCCCGGAGACGTCTTTGGCCGTGCCGAATTCCTCACCCCAGGCGAGGGCGTCGGACGCCAGGGCACGCTCCAGCGATTCCAGCTCGACGGCGTCCAGGAAGTCCCGGGCCGCCTGTTCGATCCGGCGGACACCCGCGTGCGCCGGGGCCCCGGCCGCGGTGCTGGGAGCGCTGACCCATTCGCCGAGCCCGACGAGGTAGTTGGGTCCGCCGGCCTTGGTGCCGGCCCCGACGGCGGATTTCTTCCAGCCGCCGAAGGGCTGGCGCTGCACGATGGCGCCGGTGATGCCGCGGTTGACGTACAGGTTGCCGGCCTGGACGGTGTCCAGCCAGAGGCCCACTTCCTCCGGGTTCAGCGAGTGCAGCCCGGAGGTGAGTCCGTACTCGATCTGGTTCTGGATGGCGATGGCCTCCTCAAGGGTTTCCGCGGTCATCACACCCAGGACGGGGCCGAAGAACTCGGTGAGGTGGAAGTAGGAACCGCGGCGGACGCCGGAGCGGACGCCCGGGCTCCAGAGCTTGCCCGTGCCGTCCAGCTTCCGGGGCTCGACGGCCCAGCTTTCGCCTTCGCCCAGGGTGGTGAGTGCGTTGAGGAGTTTGCCGTTGGCGGGTTCGATGATCGGACCCATCTGGCTCGCGGGATCCTCGGGGTAGCCCACCTTGAGCGAGGTGACGGCATCGATCAGCTGGTTGTGGAAGCGCCTGGACGTGGCGACTGATCCCACCAGGATCACCAGGGAGGCCGCGGAGCACTTCTGCCCGGCGTGGCCGAACGCGGAGTACGCCACGTCCTTGGCTGCGAGGTCAAGGTCGGCGCTCGGGGTGACGATGATGGCGTTCTTGCCGCTGGTCTCGGCCAGCAATGGCAGGTCCTGGCGGAAGGAACGGAACAGTTCCGCGGTCTCGTAGCCTCCGGTGAGGATGACGCGGTCCACCGCGGGGTGGGAGATCAGCTGCCGGCCCAGCTCACGCTCGCCCAGCTGGACCATGGTGAGCACGTCGCGCGGGACGCCGGCTTCCCAGAGCGCTTCGATCATCACGGCACCGCTGCGCCGCGCCTGCTTGGCGGGCTTGATGACGACGGCGGACCCGGCGGCGAGGGCCGCGAGCGTGGAGCCGGCGGGGATGGCCACCGGGAAGTTCCACGGCGGCGTCACCACGGTGAGCTTCGCGGGGACGAACGTGGCGCCGTCGACGTCGTCGAGCTTGCGGGCCGCTTCGGCGTAGTAGTGCGCGAAGTCGACTGCCTCGCTGACTTCCGGGTCGCCCTGGTCGATGGTCTTGCCGGTTTCGCTGGCCATGACCTCGAGGAGGTCGGCGCGGCGGGCCTCCAGGACGTCGCCGGCGCGGTGCAGGATCGCCGCACGCTCGTCACCGGAGAGTGCGCCCCAGGCCTTGCCCTCCTCGAGGGCCGTGTCGATGACCGCGTTGAGGGTCGCCTCGTCGTTGATCGTGGCGGCCTCGACGGCGGCGTTGCCGAGGGTGGAGGAGGGGACCCGCTCCAGGATGGCACGTCCCCAGTCGCGGTTGGCCGGCAGCGAGGGGTCGGTGTCCGGTGTGTTCTCGAAGGAATCGTGCGGCATCGGCTCGGCCGGAAGGCTGCGGTTCTGCCGGCGGTTGGGCGGCGGGACCTCGTCGTCGAGCTTGGCGAGCGAGGCGAGGAAGCGCTGCTTCTCACGGTCGAAGAGGGCTTCGTTTTCGCTGAGCTCGAAAACCGCGGACATGAAGTTGTCCTGGCTGGCGCCTTCCTCGAGCCGGCGGATCAGGTAGGCGATCGCGACGTCGAACTCGGCAGGGTGGACCACCGGGGTGTAGAGCAGCAGCGAGCCGACATCCTTCTTGACGGCTTCGGCCTGGCCCTGGGCCATGCCGAGCAGCATCTCGAATTCGATGCCGGATTCGATGCCGCGCTGTTTCGCGAGCAGCCAGGCGAAGGCGATGTCGAAGAGGTTGTGGCCGGCGACGCCGATGCGGATGTTGCGGATCCGGTCCGGGTGCAGGGAGTAGTTGATGACGCGCTTGTAGTTGGTGTCGGAGTCCTGCTTGGTGTTCCAGGTGGCCAGCGGCCAGTCGTGCAGGGACGCCTCGACCTGTTCCATCGGCAGGTTGGCGCCCTTAACGACGCGGACCTTGATGGCCGCGCCGCCGTCGGCGCGGCGGGCGGCGGCCCAGTCCTGCAGTCGGATCATGGCGGCGAGCGCGTCCGGGAGGTAGGCCTGCAGCACGATGCCGGCCTCGAGGTCCTTGAATTCGGGCTTGTCCAGGATCCGGGTGAAGACCGCGATGGTCATGTCCAGGTCCTTGTACTCCTCCATGTCCAGGTTGATGAACTTGGCCTGGCCGCCGCTGGCGAAGGAGGCTGCGCGGCTGAAGAGCGGGGTGAGCTTCTCCACCACGTGCTCCACGGCCTCATCGAAGGCCCAAGGAGAGTGGGGGGCAACGGTGGAGGAGACCTTGATGGAGACGTAGTCGACGTCGGGGCGGGACAGGAGCTTGTGGGTTCCCTCGAGGCGGCGGGAGGCCTCATGTTCGCCCAGCACGGCCTCGCCGAGGAGATTGACGTTGAGCTTGATGCCGTCCTTGCGGATCTTCGCGATGGCGGGGCCCAGCTTGGCGTCGGTGGCGTCGACGATGAGGTGGCCCACCATTTCACGGAGCACACGGCGGGCAATCGGGATGACCACCTGGGGCAGGACCGGCGCCACGGTGCCGCCGAGGCGGACGGCGCTGCGCATGTACCAGGGCAGGAAGGCCGGGACTTTCGGGGCCAGTGCGGCGAGGTTCCGGGCGGCGACCTGCAGGTCCTCGGGGCGGACGACGCCGTCGACGAACCCGACGGTGAAGTCAAGTCCGTTGGGATCCTTCAGGACACCGGCGAGCTGCTCGGCGGAGGCATCGACCGGGACCTTCGCTGCCTCGGTGAGCCAGTGGCGTACCAGCCCGATGGTCTCCTCGGCCAGTGCTGCGGCCTCAAGGACCGGCGAGCCTTCCGAAACGGGTGCGCGCCCGGCTTCGCTGCCAGTGTGCACGCCGGACTCCGTTGAAATGTTCGTCATGGCTGGTACTCGTTCTTTCTCAAAGTATGGACCGTTCAAGATTCAGTATGCGACCCGATTTTCATAAGATAAAGCGATGTTTTCTGAGCAATACTGGTTAGGAAAATCGAACGGTCCCGGCCCGGACGCAACCCACCCCAAACACGCGGATGCGCTATCACTTTTTGGCTCCCAAACGGCGTGAATGGGAGCCCAAAGTGATAGCGCATCTCGGGTGGGGCGCGGCTAGCTGAGGGGGCGGTGCATCTCCACGAGTTCCTCGTGCCGCGGGCTGTCCGGGTTCATCAGCGAATGCTTGCGGCCGTAGCCGAAGTAGATGATCAGGCCGATGATCAGCCAGACGCCGAAGCGGACCCAGGTCTCCCAGTGCAGCTGGAGCATCAGGAACGCAGAGGCCAGGACACCGAAGGCCGGAACCAGCGGCATCAGGGGAAGCCGGAAGGTCCGCGGGGCATCGGGCTTCTTATAGCGGAACACGATGACCGCGGTGCAGACGACGACGAACGCGGCCAGGATGCCGATGTTGGTCAGGTCGGCGACGGCCTTGATCGGGAATACGCCGGCCAGCAGAGCGGAGGCGACGCCTGCGATCCAGGTGACGCGCTGCGGCGTGCCGTGGCGGTCCGTCTTGGAGAACCAGCCGGGAAGCAGCCCGTCGCGGCTCATCGAGAACCAGACGCGGGTGACACCGAGCAGGAAGGTGAGCATCACGGTCAGGATGGACAGCACGGCGAAGACCGAGATGATGGTGGCGATGACCGGCAAACCCACGCTGTTGAATGCGGAGGCGAAGCCGGCCTTGGGGTCGATCTCCTGGTAGTTCTGCATGCCGGTGAGCACCAGGGTTGCGGCGACGTACAGAAGCATCGCGATGATGAGGGACATGATGATGGCCTTCGGCATGTGCTTCTTGCCGTCCTGCGCCTCTTCCGCGGCGGTACTCATCGCGTCGTACCCGAACACGGCGAAGAACACCGTGGCAGCTCCCGCCACGACCGGACCGAAGCCGCTGGGCATAAACGGGTTGTAGTTTCCGGTATCGATGTAGAAGATGCCGAGACCAATGATGAACAGGATCAGGATGACCTTGATCGCGACCGCGATGAGCTCGAACCGTCCGAAGGTCTTGGTGCCGCGGGACAGGATCCAGGTCACGAGAAGGCAGACGGCGATCGCCGGGATGTTGACGATGCCCCCGGTGCCCTCATCCGGCGTCGCGGTCATCCAGACGGGCATGTGGATGCCGATGCCGGAGAGGAAAGCATCGAAGTAGCCGGAAATGCCGATGGCCACGACGGCCACGATCGCGATGTACTCCAGCAGCAGGTCCCAGCCGATGAACCAGCCGATGATTTCGCCGAGCGCCACGTAGCCATAGGTATAGGCCGAACCCGCCCGCGGGATCATGCCGGCGAATTCCGCGTAGGACAGGGCGGCCGCCGCGGAGGCGAGCCCCGCGATCAGGAAGGAAAAAAGCACTGCCGGGCCGACGCCGGGTTCGGACTCGCTTCCGTGGGCGACGAGGCCCGCCAAGGAGAAAATGCCGACGCCGATGATCCCGCCGACGCCGATGGCCGTCAGCTGCCAGAACCCCAGGCTCTTCATCAAGCCGCTGTGAAGGCTCTCTTCCTCGATGTCGTCGATCGGCTTGCGCCGCATGATCGACCTGTCTATGTCTTTCGTAGCCATCTGGGTCTCCCGCTTTTAGGTGTGGCGCCCATCAATCCACCCTGTGATGGGGGTTACTTAACGACAACAGTATGCAACCGGGATTGCATTAGATAAAGTGAATTCTCCTAATCAATAACCATTAGAATTCAAAAAGGAATAGCGATGCTGGATGTCCGGCGGTTGCGCCTTCTGCGCGAACTGAAGATCCGGGGCACCCTGGCCGAGGTCGCCGAGGCGCTGCAGTACAGCCCTTCCTCGGTATCGCAGCAGCTGGCCCTCCTGGAAAAGGAGGCCGGCGTCGAACTTCTTCGCAAGACCGGCCGCCGCGTCCAGCTGACCCCGCAGGCCGAAGTCCTGGTGGCCCATACGGCCCAGCTCCTGGAAACGCTGGAACAGGCCGAGGCTGATCTGGCAGCCTCCTTGACCACAGTGACGGGCACAGTCCGTATCGCCGTCTTCCAGTCCGCGGCGCTGGCCCTGATGCCGGATGCCCTCACCCGGATGGCGTCCAGCTACCCCGAGGTGCGGATCGAAATGACCCAGCGGGAACCCGAGACGGCACTTCATGAGACCTGGGCACGCGACTTCGATCTGGTGATTGCCGAGCAGTACCCTGGACACGCGGCTCCGCGGTATGCCGAACTGGACCGCCTCCGGCTCACGAGCGATGCGATCCGCCTCGCCGTTCCGCCGCGTGGCCCCGGCCGCCCGGTGATCACCTCCCTCACGGATACCGCCGAGCTGGCCTGGGTCATGGAGCCGCGCGGGGCGGCGTCACGGCATTGGGCCGAGCAGGCCTGCCGCAGCGCCGGGTTCGAGCCCGACGTCCGCTTCGAGACGGCTGACCTCCAGGCCCAGATCCGGCTGATCGAGTCCGGGAACGCCGTAGCCCTCATGCCGGACCTCGTCTGGACTGGGAGGGGCACGACGTCGCAGCTGATTACCTTGCCGGGCGATCCGCACCGGACCATTTTCACGTCGGTGCGGCGCTCCAGCGCCACCCGCCCGGCAATCCTGGCGGCCCGGGAGATCCTGGCCGAGACTGCGGCGTCCATCCCGCCCGCCGGCTGAGCTGGCGGTGTTCGCTGGCTCACAGCGCTGCCGGCGCGCCGGCGCTAGACTGGTCCCGTTATGAATCGCACAATATTCAAGTCCAAAATCCACCGCGCCACGGTCACGCACGCGGACCTCCACTATGTCGGTTCGGTCACCGTGGACCTGGACCTGCTGGAAGCGGCCGACATCCTCCCCGGCGAGCTGGTCTCCATTGTCGACGTCACCAACGGCGCCCGGCTGGAGACCTACACGATTGCCGGCGAGCGCGGTTCAGGCGTGATCGGGATCAACGGTGCCGCCGCCCATCTCATGCACGAGAACGACATCATCATCCTGATCACCTACGCCCAGATGACCACGGATGAGGCCAGGGCCTACAGCCCCAAGGTGGTCCATGTGGACAAGGACAACAGGATTGTCCAGATCGGCAACGACCCGGCGGAGGGCCACACCCCCGGAATCATGCGCCCGCCGTTTGCCCTGAACAACGCCACGCTGAACTAACGGCTCTGCGCACGCCGCCATTACGGACGCCGGAGTGACAGGCGCGGCCGTAACAAGCATGCGGGACCAGACGCCGCCGTAACAGGCGCGCCGGGAACCAATAAAGCTGATTACTCTGGAGGGGTGAGTCCCACCCTTCCCCCGCTGCCTGCGCCGCGGACCGCCGCGTGCTAGGCGTTCTCGCCGGATTCTTCGTGGTCTGGTGCATCATCCTGGTGGGCATGTTCGTCGGCCGGCGCGGCATCCTGGGCGAGAACGCCCGCTCCGTGCTCAGCGCGCTCACCTTCTTCGTCGCCAGCCCGGCCCTGCTGTTCGAGACGCTCAGCAAAGCCAAAGTCCAAGACGTCTTCGCCGCCCCGCTGCTGGTAGCGGCCGTCGGCGCCGTTGCGACGGCAGGCCTCTTCTTCGTCGTCGTCCGCTTCCTGCTCAAGCGCTCCCTGCCGGAGTCCCTGACGTCGTCCATGAGCGCCTCGCTGGCCAACTCCGCGAACCTCGGCATCCCCATTGCCGTATACGTTTTGGGGGATGCCAGTTACGTGGCGCCACTGCTGATCTTCCAATTGGCCTTCTTCACTCCCCTGTTCCTGATGGCCCTCGACGCCACCACCAGCACGCACCGGACTACCCCGCTGAGCTTCGTCCTGATGATCCTGCGGAATCCCATGATTGTGGGCTCCGGCCTGGGCCTGGCAGTGGCCGCAAGCGGATGGCAGGTGCCTCCGCTGGTGATGGAGCCCATCCACCTGATTGGCGGGGCCGCCATTCCGGCCATGCTGCTCGCCTTCGGGATGAGCCTGAACGGTTCCCGGCCGCTGCAGGCCTCGGCCGGGCGCCGGGCCGACACGCTCCTGGCCTGTGGTTTCAAGCTGGTGGTGCATCCGCTGGTGGCCTACACCTTCGCCCGCTTCGTCCTGCACCTCGAAGACCAGGCCCTTTTCGCCGTAGTGGTGGCCGCCGCCCTGCCCACCGCGCAGAACGTATTTGTGATCGCCAGCCGCTACCGGACCGGCCTCACCGTCGCCCGGGACACCGTGCTGATCACCACCGTAGTGGCTGTGCCTGCCATGATCGTCGTGGCCCTGCTCCTCACCTGACCCCGGCCCCGCCGCGCGCTCGCTTCCCGCAACCCGAACGATCCGGAGGACCTCTTGAAGACCCACCACCTTGACACCGTCGTCATCGGAGGCGGAGCCATGGGCTCGGCAGCCGCCTGGGCACTGGCCAGCCGCGGCCGGGACGTGACCCTGCTGGAGCAGTTCAGCCCGGGGCACCGCAACGGCGCTTCCCACGGCACTACGCGGAACTTCAACCCGGGCTACGCCGGTCCGGACTACGTGGCGATGCTGGCCGAGGCGGTCCGCCTGTGGGACGAGCTCGAAGCTGACGGCGGCGAGCGACTCCTGGCGCGCACCGGCGTCGTGAACCACGGGACCGATCCGCAGCTGGGCGACATCCGGAACGCCCTGCGGGGGGCCGGCCTGCGGGCCGAGTTCCTGACTGCTGCCGACGCCGCCGAACGCTGGCGCGGCATCCGCTTCGACCAGGAGGTGCTGTACATGCCCGACGGCGGGCAGCTGAATCCCGACGCCGCGCTTCCGGTGCTGCAGCGTCTCGCCGCGGGCCGCGGGGCGGACATCCGGCACCGGGTCACCGTGCTGGATGTCGCTGTGGCGGACGACGGCGTCCGGCTCACCGTGGACGCCGGCGGCCGGACCGAGGTGCTGACCGCCCGGCAGGCCGTGGTTACGGCCGGCGCGTGGACCGCGAAACTGCTGGGCGGGCTGGCGTCCCTTCCCCGGCTCACCGTCACACAGGAACAGCCAGCACACTTCGCCGTCAGGGACGAGGGCGCGCTCTGGCCCGGGTTCAACCATGTCCCGGGCCAGGGCCCGGAGTTCGCGGACTGGTACTCGCCGGTCTACGGAATGCAGACGCCGGGCGAGGGAATCAAGGCCGGCTGGCACGGCGTGGGTCCGGTGGTGGACCCGGACCGGAGGTCGTTCACGCCGGAGCCTGCGCAAATGGCGGCGCTGCAACGCTACGCCCGGACCTGGCTCCCGGGCGTCGACGCCGACTCCCTGACCGACGTCAGCTGCACCTACACCACTACCGTGGACGAAAACTTCGTCCTCGACCGCATCGGACCGCTCGTGATCGGCGCGGGATTCTCCGGCCACGGGTTCAAATTCACCCCCGTCGTCGGGCGGATCCTCGCCGACCTCGCCACCGGCGGAGGCGCCGCGCCGGCAATCTTCTCCGCGTCCCGCCCAGGGGTCCGCTGACGCAGAATTGTCGCCCGGCGCCGGTAGGCTGGGACCGGTCTTAAGCCGTCCCGCAGCCAACGGGGCCACTGCACGAAACGGGGAAGAATTGCACAGGGACACCAAGCGCAGCGGCATGACGGGCAGGGACGATCAGCCCGCGGCCAAAACGCGCGGCACCGCCAAACCAGGTGCCGTTGACTGGATCGCGGCCGGACTGGCGGGGCTGTTCCTGATCTCCGCCACGGCCTGCGCCAGCCCCGGGACGGCCCCGGCCGCCGCCCCCACCACGTCCCCGACCACCATCGGGAGCACGGCCCCCTCGCCGGCGCCTACGGTCGGGGAATCCCCGCAGAACCCCGGGCCTTCCCCCACTGCCAGTGCGGGCTCCAGCGTGCCGCATCAGCAGCCGGCCTTCGCCGGCAAGGCCCTGGACCTGCTGGCGACGATTCCGGTCAAGGGACGGGCGCCCAAGACGGGCTACTCGCGCGATCAGTTCGGCCAGGCCTGGGCTGACGTCGACCGCAACGGCTGCGACACCCGGAACGACATGCTCCGCCGGGACCTGAGTGATCTCGCCCTCAAGCCCGGCACCGGGGACTGCGTTGTCCTCTCCGGCATCCTGAACGACCCCTACACGGCAGCCCTGATCAGCTTCCTCCGCGGCAGCAGCACCAGCAGTGCGGTCCAGATCGACCACGTGGTGGCCCTCAGTGATGCCTGGCAGAAAGGTGCCCAGGAGCTCACCGTGGCCCAGCGGGCCTCCTTCGCCAACGATCCGCTGAACCTGCTGGCGGTAGACGGCCCCGCCAACCAGCAAAAGAGCGACGGCGACGCCGCCACTTGGCTGCCGCCGAACAAGTCCTACCGCTGCGATTACGTGGCCCGCCAGATCTCGGTCAAGGCCAGCTACGGGCTGTGGGTCACCCGGGCCGAGCACGATGCGATGGCCCGGGTCCTGGCCGACTGCCGGAACACCGCGGCCCCCACCAGCCAAGCATCACCGGCCACCCCGGCGGCACGGGCGGCGGCGCAGTTCGCGTAGTACTCGGT
>NZ_JCBANT010000011.1:0-132928 GCF_059816125.1 Arthrobacter sp. 001422645
GGAGACCGGCCGGGACATGAGCTCCAAGTACAAGGAGACCGCGATGGGCGGCCTCGCCGTGAACGTGGTCGAGTGCTGAGTCAGTTGTTCAGCGGTCAGTTATTCAGGGCTACCCAGAGGTTCAACGACGAGGCGAACACCACCCAGGCGAGATAGGGCAGCAGCAGGAGCCCCGCCGTACGGCTGATCGGTCCGAAGTAGAGCACGGTGACGGCCACGGCCACAGCCAGGGTCACGATGATGACGAAGGCGATCCACAGGGCGGGCGTGCCAAGCGCCGGGTACAGGCCGAAGAAGACCGGGGTCCACAGCAGGTTCAGCACCAACTGGACGGCGTAGGCGGTGAGCGCGGGCCGGGTTTCTGCGGTCCGGCGGCGCCAGACCAGCCACGCAGCCACGGCCATTGCGGTGTAAAGCAACGTCCAGACCGGCCCGAACACCCAGTTCGGCGGCGACCACGGTGCTTTGTCCGCGGTGGCGTACCAGCCGTCAACGTTGGTGGCGGTGGCCAGCCCGCCGAGTCCCGCAACCAGCGCGGAGGCCGCGAGGAAAGCCAGCAGTCCCAGCACCTGGATGCCCACCCCGCGCTGTCCGGACGGGAGGGTCCGGCTTCCGGATGCTGCAGCTGGTGAGTTCTGATCTGGCGGCATGCTTCCAGCGTAGCGGCTCCGGTCCGGGCGGGAACATGGGGTGTGGCGGATAGACTTGAACCTGCATGTCCGCATGCCGCCGACGCTCGTACCGCAATGATTGGATACCGCACCCTTGCGTGAATTCACCGCCCGCTTTGCCTCTGCCGAAGAGATCGCCAACTGGGATGCCCATGTCACCGCGAACCCCAATGGCGGCAATCTTTTGCAGTCGGAGGCGTTCGCCGAGGTCAAGCAGCACTTCGGCTGGAAGCCCCTCCACCTTGTATACGAAACGGCCGACTACACGAGCTACAACCTGGTCCTGGAGAAGTCCTTCCCGCTCCTGGGCAAGCTCTGGTACCTCATCAAGGGCCCTGATGTGGCCTCCGTTGACGACATCCCGGGCATCGCCGCGGCCAACGCCGAGTTCGTCAAACGTGCCCGGCTGGGGGTCTTCGCCATCAAGATCGAGCCGGACATTGTGCTCTCCGAGTCGGCAAAGAGCGTCATCGAAGCTGCCGGACTGGTCAAGACCCATAATCTGCAGCCCAACGACTCGACGGCCCTGCTGGACATCTCCCCGGAGGAGAACCAGCTGCTGCGCAACCTGCACTCGCGCGGCCGTAACGCCGTCCGCCGCGCCATCCGCGAAGGCGTGGAGGTGCACAACGTGGAGCCCACCGAAGAAAACTTCCGTGCCATGTACGCCCTCATGACCACCACCGTGGAAGCCAAGTCCCAGGTCCGCGTCCGCGAATACGAGTACTACCGGCAGTTCTGGACCAACTTCATCAAGCGGGACCAGGGGCGGCTCCTGTTCGTCTACGAGAACGACGTCCCGTCGGTGGGTGCCTTCGTCATCAACTACGGCCGCAAAGGCACCTACAAGGACGGCGGCTCGCTGCAGAAGCGCGGCCAGTACGGTGACTCCCACCTTGTGCAGTGGCAGGCCATCAACCAGCTCAAGGAACTCGGCTGCACCGAATACGATTTCTGCGGCACGCCGCCCAGCGGTCAGCTCAAGGACACGTCCAACCCGTTCCACGGCCTGGGCCTGTTCAAGACCAGCTTCAGCAAGACCGTCACCGACTTTGTCGGCTGCTACGACCAGGTGCTGAACCCGTTGAAGTACAAGGCGTGGATGGCTGCGGGGGAGCGCGTGGCACGCCAGCTCTACACCCGCCGCACCGGCCAGCAGTTCTACTAAACCGGCCGCCACGGACATCAAGGACGCCGGAATGACCAAGGAACCCGACGGCCGCCGGAGGCCGCCCACCGACGCACTGCCCAAGACCGAGCCGATGTCGGCCACGCAGGTGCGGCAGAACGCCGCGGCCAAGCGGATGCTGCGCCGGCTGGTCCAGGGGGAGAACCCTCCCACCGCCCCGATGAGCATCGTGGACCGCCTCGCCGGCAGCCCCTACGCCAACCCCATGATCCAGGTGGGCGGGGTGGACACCTCCGCCCGCAAGACCATCGACTTCGCGCTTCACCTGGCCGAGTCCATGTTCCGGTACGGAGCCGGCGCCCTCGAAGTGGAAACCAGCATCATCGCCGTGACGGCTGCGCTGGGCCTCAAGCACATCGAGGTGGACATCACCAACCAGTCGGTGGCCATCAACTACGCCCCCAAGGACCAGACCCCCATCTCGCTGCTGCGTGTGGTCAGGTCGTGGACCAACAACTACGCCGGGCTCTCCGAGGTGCACCAACTGGTCACCGAGATCGTTGCCGGCGGTGTGGGCCGCGATGAGGCCGTGCGCCGGCTCGAGGAGATCACCCACAGGTCCAAGCCCTTCCCGCGCTGGATGGTTACCGTAGCGTTCGGGATCTTCTCCGCCGTCTTCGTCGGTGTCCTGGGCGGCGGTCCCGGCGCCTCGGCGGTGGCGTTTGTGTCCAACCTGCTGGTCAGCCTGCTGGCCCGGCAGCTGGGCCGCTGGCGCACCCCGGACTTCTTCATCACGGCCTCATGCTCCTTCCTGGTGACCTTCATCGCCCTCCTGCTGTGGCGGTTCGGCGGCCTGGTGGGAATCCAGATCGCCCCCGAGATTGTGGTGGTAGGCGGCATCCTGCTCCTCCTGCCGACCGGACGGCTGGTCTCCTCGGTCCAGGACGCCATCAACGGCTTCCCGGTTACGGCGGCCGGCCGGTTCCTCTCCACGATGCTGACGTTCGGCGCACTCGTGGCCGGCATCGCCGTGGGCTTTGTGGTTGTGGCGATGACGGGGATGGAGCCGATCGACGTCACCAAAACATTCCCGCCGGCGTATCCGTTATGGGCGGTGGTTATCCTGATTGCCATCGCCGTACTGATGATCGGCATCACCGAACAGACCGGCTGGACGCTGCTGCTGCCGACCGCGGCAGTGGGCGTCGTGGGCTACCTGGTCCTGATCGGGGCAGAGGCCGCGGGCATCGGGATGCGCTTTTCGCCGGCGCTCGCCGCCGTTGTCATCGGGCTGCTGGCCCGGGTGGTGGCGCTCCGGATGGGCGCTCCGCAGCTGGTGGTGGCTGTTCCGGCCGCGTTGATCCTGTTGCCCGGACTCACCATATTCCGTTCCATGTATGTATTGACGATTGAGGAATCGGAAATCCTGCTGGGCGCAGGGGGCATGCTCAACGCCGGTGCCATCGTTATGGGTGTCGCGGCCGGCATCGTGCTCGGCGACACCCTGGCCCGGCCCCTGACCCGCGGCCTGGCCAGCAACGAACGCCGCCGGGCACGCCGCCGCTAACGCTCTTTGCGGCACGGCCCGCCGGGTCACCCCACCTTTGCCGGGTCCCGACGGCGTGGCGGGCTGCCCTGCCGGCGAGCCCCGGCGTCGTGATGGCAAAGGCGGGGAAACCCCGCGGCGAGCCGCCCAGATGGTGCTAGATCTTCCCGACGGGGAGCTTCTTCTCGGCCTGGAAGTCGTCCTCCACACGGCCTTTGGCCCAGTAGCCCGACAGGGACACCTGGGAGCGCTCCAGACCGTGTTGCACGTAGAGCACGTCGCGCAGGCTCTTCATGTAGCCGCGCTCGCCGTGCGCGAAGACCTGCACCCGGCCCTCAGGCCAGGCGGCGTCGCGCACGGCGCTGACCAGCAGTTCGCTGGCACCGGCCGGAACGCCGCCGCGTCGCAGCCAGCGCAGTTCGACGCCGGCCGGCGCTGCGATTGCCTGGATATCGTCGTCGCCGTCCACCTCGAGGAACGCCAGGCCGCGGGCGTCCTGCGGCAGCGATTCGATCGAGGCGCTGATGGCCGGCAGCGCGGATTCGTCGCCCGCGAACAGGAACCAGTCCGCGGCCGGATCCGGGTTGTAGCCGCCACCCGGGCCGGTGAAAATCAGGGCGTCGCCGGGCTGGGCGGACGCGGCCCAGGGGCCCGCGAGGCCTTCGTCGCCGTGGATCACGAAGTCGATGGCGAGTTCTCCGGCGGCCTCGTCGACCCAGCGGACGGTGTAGGTCCGGGTGTGCGGCCACTGATCCCGCGGCATGGTGTCCCGGATCTCCCAGAGGTCCAGCGGGTCCGGATAGGTGACCCCGGGCTGCGGGAAGACGATCTTGACGTAACGGTCCACGAAGGCGTTGTTCACGTAGCCGGTGAAGCCCGGGCCGCCGGCCACGATCCGGACCATGTGCGGCGAGAGCTGCTCGCGGCGCAGGACGGTCAGGTTGGTCTGCGGGCGGGATTTCCGGGTGGCCGAAGTGGCGGCGGGGACTGATGTCATGGTGCCAAGCCTAGCCAAGAACCAGCCAAGAAGGATGGGCGGGACCGGGTCTGTGAAGCCGGTTAGGGTAGCGGCGGCAGTTCCCAGTCCACCGTGCCGTCGCCTTGTTCCTGGAGCAGCGTATTGGCGCGGCTGAACGGCCGTGAGCCGAAAAATCCCCGCGCGGCCGAGAGCGGGCTCGGATGGGCGCTTGCGATCACCGGCGTCGAACCCAGCAGCGGCCGGACAGCTTCGGCATCCTTGCCCCACAGGATTGCCACGAGCGGGACCGGCACGCCGTTCGCGGTGACGCGGTTCGCCAGCGCGCCGATCGCCGTCGCCGTAATGGCTTCCCAGCCCTTGCCCCGGTGCGAGCCGGCCTCCCCGGCCCGGACGCTGAGGACCCTGTTGAGCAACAGCACACCCTGGTCCGCCCACCGGCTGAGGTCGCCGTGGATCCGCGGCGGCAGCCCCAGGTCGGCGTCGAGTTCCTTGTAGATGTTTGCGAGGCTGCGCGGGATGGGCCGGGTGGAGCCGTCCACGGCGAAGGACAAGCCGACGGCGTGGCCCGGCGTCGGATACGGATCCTGGCCCACGATGAGCACCCTGACATCCGCCAGCGGCTGACGGAAGGCCCGCAGGAGGTTCGACGCCGGCGGCAGGACCGCATGGCCGCCGGCAACCTCCCTGCTGAGGAATTCCAGGACTTCGCGCAACGGCCCCTCGACCGGTGCCAGCGCCTCGGCCCAGTCGGGAGCCACCAGCTCCGTCAGCGGCAGGCGGGCCAACTCGGCGAACCCGACGGCCTCGGCCGGGACGGGCTCCAGGTCGAACAGGGCATCGGAGTCAAGGGAATCTGAGGTGGGCACAGAGCCCATTCTCGCAGGACGGCAAATGACAAGCCTGTTATTCGCCCGTAGCATGGGGGAAGACTTTTCACCGGATCCGTCCGTACCGGAACAATCCTCACCGTAACAAGCAGGGAGTGTGCAGTGGCCGAACAAGCGCAAGAGCACCTTTCGACGGCGGATTCGGTTGCCGCCGGGACAAGCCCCGAATCGCCCCTGAGCAGCAGGGACCAGCAGATGCTGGCGCTCGAACGGCAGTGGTGGAAGTACGCCGGCGCCAAGGAACAAGCCATCCGGGAGCTGTTCGACCTTTCCGCCACGCACTACTACCAGATCCTCAACGCCCTCATCGATACCGAGGCTGCGCTGGCCCACGATCCGATGTTGGTCAAGAGATTGCGTAGACTACGTACGTCACGCCAACGTGCGCGCACTGCCCGCCGCTTGGGCTCAGACGCGTAAAACACAGCCGGATGCGCGGATTCCCGCGCGACAGCCGGCGTCGACAATTCGTCAGAAATCAGCAAGGACGTCGTTTTACCATGACCAAATACGCTCGGGATGAATTTGATCGGGTCCCGGAGACCTCCACCCGCCAGGGTGTCCACCGGGCCGTCGCCGAAACCCGCCGCCGCCGTCTGGCACCCATCCTGGCCGTCGGCGCCGCAGCCCTGGCAGTCGGCCTCGTGGCGTTCCTGATCCTGCCGAAGCTCGGGCTCTCCAGCGGCGGAAACACTGCGGCGGTATCGGCAGAGCAGGCCGCCGGCAGCGCCCCCGCGACCACAGCCTCCAGCCCGGCATCACCCAGCGCGGCTCCCAGCGTGACGCCCTCCGCATCCCCCACGCCCTCCGCCACGCCGACGCCGACACCGACCGCCGCCGTCGACAAGACCCAGCCGGTGGCGATCTTTAACGGCACCACCACCGCGGGACTGGCCAGCAGTGTAGGCAACACGGTCTCCACCGCCGGCTGGACGCTGGGCGAGTTGGGTAACTGGGGAGGAGCGCCCCAGCAGCGCTCCGTCGTCTTCTACAGCGGCGCCGCGCAGAAGGGCAACGCCGAGGCCCTCGGCCAGCTCCTCGGCATCGAGACCGTGGTGGACTCCGCCGAATTCCAGATGCCGCTGGTCGTCGTGCTGGCGCCCGGCTTCCAGTAGCCGTTCCGGTTACGCCTGAATAACTATTCGGGGCCGAACCGGCCCGCGCCGGCCGCTCCGGCCGGGGGCTGTGGGTACAGTATTTGCGGACTGTCTGTGCCTTCCGTGGTTTGCATCCTGTGTTGTGCATTCTGTGTTGTGCATTCTGCGTTGTGCATTCTGTGTTGTGCATTCTGCGGGTCGCATTCCGCGGCGCACATTGTGGTGGTCCGCCCGCAAAGCCAACTGAAAGTGTGGACACCATGGCATTGGGAACCGTGAAATGGTTCAACGCCGAAAAGGGCTACGGCTTCATCACCGTGGACGATTCCGGCGCTGACGTCTTTGTGCATTGGTCCGCCATCGCGGGGGAGGGCTACCGCGCACTGGACGAGGGACAGCGCGTGGAACTCGAAGTCGGCGAAGGCGAAAAGGGCCCGCAGGCCGAAAGTGTCCGGCCAGCCAAGTGACCTTCGCCGCAGCCGCAGCACCAAGGCAGGACCCTGCAGGAATTAGCCCTGCAGGAATCAGCTCCGCAGGAAAGAACCCTGCCGGAAAGCAACCCGGTCCGAAGACCGCCGGCGGCACCGTCCGTCAGCGGGCTGTGACCCTGCGCCGGGGCTGGGCCCTGGCGGTGCTGGCCGCTGCCGCGCTGACCACCACGGGGTGCCTGGGACCGGCGGGCGGTGCCCGCGTGGAGCAGGCCGACGCGAGCGGCGACGGAATCCTGCGGATCGGGCTGATCCTCGACAACACTGGAGCGCAGAGCTTCCTCAACGCCCCCCAACTTGCCGCCGCGAAGCTCGCCGTTAAGGAAATCAACGCTGCGGGCGGCCACAAGGGCAAACCGGTGGAGTTGCTTCCGGAGACCGTCAGCGGAGACACCGCGGCGCAGGCAAAAGCCCTGGTTGCCGCCAAAGCCGACGTCGTCATCGGTCCGACCGACTCAAGCCGCGCGCCTGCCGCGATCGACGTCCTGTCCAACGCCAAGGTGGCCATGATTTCCCCCGCGAACACCGCCAGCGGACTCAGCGGGTACGAGAGCAACGGCTACTATTTCCGCACCTCGGCAGCCGACATCGCGCAGGCCCCCGTTCTGGTCAAGCTCGCCAAGGACGGCGGCGCGGCGACCATTGCCGTTGTGTACGAGGAAGGCAGCTACGGCAAGGACGTGTCCAACGCGGTGGCCGCCGCGGCGAAGGAGGCCGGACTGGGGCCTGTGGCCGTCGCTGGGTTCACCCCGGGCCAGGCACAGCAGGCGGCGGCTGCCGCGAAGGCAGCGGCTCCCGACGCCGTCGTCCTGGTTTCCCGCGAAGGTGCCCAGGGCGCCCTCGCCGAACTGAACAACGCCGGTTTATCCGGCAAGAAGCTCATCCTCAGCGACGGGGCCGTCAACCAGTACGGTTCCGGCCTGGGGTCCCGTGCACTCGACGGTGCGCGGGGGATCCTGCCGGGGACCTTTGCCTCGGCGCACTTCCAGGGCGAGTTGGTCTCCGTGGATCCGGAGCTGAAGGACATGACGTTTGCCGCTGAGACGTATGACGCCGTCAACCTTGCCGCCATCGCGGCCGCCGCAGCCCAGGACGACGCCGGAACGTCCGTGGCCGGCAGCCTGATCGCCGTGTCGGGAGGCAACGTCCAGACCTCAGGCAGCGGCGGGCCCTCCGGCGAAGCCACGGTATGCAAGACCTACCAGGAGTGCCTCGACGCCCTCCGGGCAGGCAACCGGCCCGACTACGACGGGGAATCCGGGCCGGTCGGCTTCGATTCCCACGGTGACGTCAGTTCCGCGAACTATGTCGTCTACACCTACGGGTCGGACAACACGGCCACCATGAGCGGCAACGAAACTGCCAACAGCAGCGGGAGTTAATCGCCCGTAGCGTATTGAGCCGCGCTGGAGTGCCGCCAGCACGCCGATGCAGCGCACCTCCGGCTCATTCACTGCTTGCACTCTCCCCGGGGGAGTGCTAATTATTGATTTAGCACTCCCGCGTATTGACTGCTAAAACGACGCCCGGTTCACCCGGCCGCGAAGTTGAGGCCGCCGATCCAGGAGCGAAGAAACACCTGGCTGGGGTGAGATCCCGGGTTCAGTGGCATACAGAGGCCACAGGGCCGGGATCGTCCGTCGCGGGCACCGCAGCAAAGGTTCATTCTTAACGACTGTCCCGAAAGGACTACTGCCGTTATGGCCAAGATCATTGCATTTGATGAAGAGGCACGCCGCGGTCTTGAGCGGGGCCTGAACATCCTCGCCGACGCCGTCAAGGTCACCCTCGGCCCGCGTGGACGCAACGTCGTCCTCGAAAAGAAGTGGGGCGCCCCCACGATCACCAACGATGGTGTTTCCATCGCCAAGGAGATCGAGCTGGACGATCCTTACGAGAAGATCGGCGCCGAGCTGGTCAAGGAAGTTGCCAAGAAGACGGACGACGTCGCTGGCGACGGAACCACCACCGCCACCGTGCTGGCCCAGGCCCTGGTCAAGGAAGGCCTGCGCAACGTCGCGGCCGGCGCTGATCCCCTGTCCCTCAAGCGCGGCATCGAGAAGGCTGTCGAAGCCGTCACCCGCGAGCTCCTGGCCTCCGCCAAGGAAATCGAAACCAAGGAAGAAATCGCCGCCACCGCGTCCATTTCTGCCGGTGACAACGAGATTGGCGCCCTGATTGCCGAGGCCCTGGATAAGGTCGGCAAGGAAGGCGTCATCACCGTCGAGGAGTCGAACACCTTCGGCCTGGAGCTGGAACTCACCGAAGGCATGCGCTTCGACAAGGGCTACATCTCCGCTTACTTCGTCACCGACGCCGAGCGCCAGGAAACGGTCCTTGAGGATCCGTACATCCTGATCGTCAATTCCAAGATCTCCAACGTCAAGGAACTGGTTGCTGTCCTCGAAAAGGTCATGCAGTCCTCCAAGCCGCTGCTGATCATCGCCGAAGACATCGAGGGCGAGGCCCTGGCCACGCTCATCGTCAACAAGATCCGCGGCACGTTCAAGTCCGTCGCCGTCAAGGCTCCGGGCTTCGGCGACCGCCGCAAGGCGCAGCTCGCGGACATCGCCATCCTCACCGGTGGCCAGGTCATCTCCGAGGAAGTCGGCCTCAAGCTTGAGACCGCCGGACTCGAACTCCTGGGCCGCGCCCGCAAGGTGGTTGTCACCAAGGACGAGACCACCATCGTCGAGGGTGCAGGCGACGCTGACCAGATCGCCGGCCGCGTGTCCCAGATCCGTGCCGAGATCGAGAACTCCGATTCGGATTACGACCGCGAGAAGCTGCAGGAGCGCCTGGCCAAGCTGGCCGGCGGCGTTGCAGTCATCAAGGCCGGTGCCGCAACCGAGGTTGAGCTCAAGGAACGCAAGCACCGCATTGAGGACGCTGTCCGCAACGCGAAGGCTGCTGTCGAAGAGGGCATCGTCGCCGGTGGTGGCGTGGCCCTGATCCAGGCCGGCGCCAAGGCCTTCGCGAACCTGCAGCTCTCCGGCGACGAGGCAACGGGTGCGAACATCGTCCGCGTTGCCATCGACGCCCCGCTGAAGCAGATCGCCTTCAACGCCGGCCTCGAGCCCGGCGTTGTGGTCGACAAGGTCCGCGGCCTGCCCGCAGGCCACGGCCTGAACGCAGCCACCGGCGAGTACGTCGACCTGCTTGCCGCCGGCATCAACGATCCGGTCAAGGTCACCCGCTCTGCCCTGCAGAACGCGGCGTCCATTGCCGGACTGTTCCTCACCACCGAGGCCGTTGTGGCCGACAAGCCCGAGAAGGGTGGCGCCCCGATGGGCGGCGGCGACGACATGGGCGGCATGGGCGGTATGGGCGGTTTCTAACCCCCCGCTCCAGTGCTGCTCAACCAGCCCTGAACGTGCAGTAAACAACGACGGCGGTCCCTCCTTCGGGTGGGGCCGCCGTCGGCGTTAACGTGTTTTGGCACATGGCTGGCGGAAAGCTGGCGAAAGCTCCGGGGCATCGGGCCGGGCGGAGGTCTGGCAGGATGGTGCAGTGACGATTACAGCAGCAGCCGACGGTTCGGCTTTAGGCAATCCCGGCCCGGCCGGATGGGCATGGTACGTGGACGACGACTGCTGGCGGGCCGGCGGATGGCCGCACGGCACCAACAACATGGGCGAGCTCATGGCCGTGCTGGACCTGTTCCGCTCCACCGCCCACCTGTCCGGCGAGGATCTGCACATCCTCTGCGACAGCCAGTACGTCATCAACTCCGTGACCAAATGGATGCCGGGCTGGAAGCGCAAGGGGTGGCGCAAGTCCGACGGCAAGCCGGTGATGAACGTCGAGCTGCTCAAGGAAATCGACCAGGCACTGGTCGGCCGCAAGTACACCTTCGAATGGGTGCGGGGCCACGCCGGTCACGACCTCAACGAGGCGGCGGATGACCGGGCCAGGGCTGCTGCCACGGCCTTCCAGCAGGGCGTGGCCGTGCGCCAGGGCCCCGGGTTCGGCGCGGCGGCCGAGGCCGCCGTGGAGGCAGGGGCTCCGGGAGCCCAGGCATCGCCCGCTGCGGCGCAGGCAGCCTCCCGCCCGGCGCAGCCGGAGAGCGCCAGGCAGCCGTTGTTTGGTGAACCGTCCCTCTTTGACGAACCGGATCTTTTCAGCGTTCTGGACGAGGACCCGACGCCCGCGCCGGGCACTGACGCGAGCCCGGAGGCCATCGTCGAGGCTTTGGAGCGCGAGCTCCTCCTGCCGGAAACGCGCTCCGACCTGGGGCGTACCGGAGTGCTGCTGCACCCTGACTTCACCGAAATCGGGACCTCAGGCCGGATCTGGACCCGCGACGCCATGATGATGTCCCTGGAAGACAATCCGGGCGGCCCCACCGAGGTGGAGATCCTGGGTGCTGACCGGCTGGGCGAGCAGACTATCCTCCTGACATACCGCAGCCGCGCCCGGACGGGGACGGCCCTGCGCAGCTCCCTGTGGGTCCACGACGGCGCCCAATGGCGGCTCCGCTTCCATCAGGGCACGCCGGAGGCCTGAGCCTCCCTGCGGCGCGCAGGCGGCCGGTCAGCTGAACCGCTGCGTGTTGGTCAGTTCGGCCTGGGCGTAACTGGCCGCCGCGGAGTTCAGTGCCAGGTTGATCGATGCGAGGGATGCCTCCACTTTGCCCTGGGTCAGCGTCCACTCGGCCACAAGGGCCTGGAAGTTGGTGGCGGCCGAGCCGCGCCACGTGGCCTGCAACTCGTCCAGCCCCCGTTTCATGGCCTGGACGTCCGAGCCGATCCGGTCGACTGTGGCCTTGACGGTTGCTGACTTGAGCTGGAGGAGTTCCGTATCGACGGAGATAATGCTCATTGGGGTGCCCTCTCGACAGTGCCTGCTCCGGGATTTCCGGATACTGCGAGCCTAGGCAGGTCGCGGGGCGCGGGCTAAGCCCGGCCACGGTATGTGGAAAAAGCGTCAGGATCGCGGGCGCGCTACTCCCCGCGGGCGTCGTCCGGGCCGGTGTCGGTCTCGTGATCCGCAGCCGAACCGGCACTGACACTGGAGCCGGTGTCCTCCATGGAGTCGTCCAGGAACGGAAGACTGACCACCAAGGTGGCGCCGCCGCCGTCGGTCTCCTCGACCCGGACGGTGCCGGCATGCGAGCCGACGATGGCCGCGACGATTGCCAGCCCAAGCCCGCTGCCACCGGTCTCCCGGGTGCGGGAGGTGTCCGCCCGGTAGAACCGCTCGAAGATCTTTGCGGCTTCCTCCGCGGGGACGCCGGGACCATGGTCGCGGACCTCGATGACGGACAGCCGGCGGCCGTCCGCCGCGGTGCGGGCGCCGACGGCGAGTTCAATGGGCGTGCCCTCGGGGGTGTAGCGCAGGGCGTTGCCCACGAGGTTCCCCACCACTTGCCGTAGTTTGGCCTCGTCGCCCACGACCGGGGCCGGCGCGGGCGGGCCGCCGTCGAGCCCGGTCAGCGAGATGACACGGCTTCGGTCGCTCGCCTGGGAGTCCACGACGGCGTCGTTGGCGATCAGCAGCAGATCGGCGGGTTTCTGCTGGAGCGGCCGCTGCTCATCGATCCTGGCAAGCAGCAGCAGGTCCTCCACCATGGCCCCCATCCGCTTGGCCTCGCTTTCGATCCGCCCCATGGCGGTCGCCACATCCTCCGGGGTGGACAGCGCGCCCTGCCGGTAAAGCTCGGAGAAACCGCGGATCGTCACCAGCGGCGTGCGCAGTTCATGCGAGGCGTCCGCGGCGAAGCGGCGCATCCGTTCCTCGGAAGCCATCCGGGCGGCGAAGGCCGTTTCGATGTGGGCCAACATGGCATTGAGCGAGCTGCCCAGCCGGCCCACCTCCGTGTTGGGGTTTTCGATTTCGACGCGCCGGGACAGATCGCCGGCAGCAATGGCCGCCGCGGTCCTTTCGACCCGTGCCAGCGGCCGGAAGGACCGGGAGATGCTCCACGTGGCGATGAAGAACGCCAGGACAAGAGTCAGCAGCCCGACGCCGACCACCACCAGGACAGCGTGTTCCATGACGGAATCGACCGGCCACAGCGGCAGCCCGATGACCACGACGGAGCTGCGCTCCTTGCTGTCCACAACGTTCAGCGCGACCACCCGCCAGTTGCGTCCGTCCGTTCCGCGGACCTG
The DNA here is from genome assembly GCF_059816125.1 of Arthrobacter sp. 001422645. NCBI lineage: Bacteria > Bacillati > Actinomycetota > Actinomycetes > Micrococcales > Micrococcaceae > Arthrobacter > Arthrobacter sp. 001422645. The sequence goes on from NZ_JCBANT010000011.1 coordinate 12,911, forward strand.
GAAGGGGGCCTGGTCGCGGGCAGCGGCTTCCTGGGAGGTGATGGTGGGGATATCCGGGTGGAGCACCTTGTTGCCGCCGAACGGCACTGCCGGCTGCCCCGGCGCGAACAGCATCAGCGAGTAGTCGGTGGGGATGCTCTGGGTCTGGTCCTGGAGCTGGCTGAAGGACTGCTGCTGGCGCACCGAGGCAATCGCGGCCCGCAGCTTGTCGTCGACCTGCCCCTGCAGATAGCTGTGCAGCAGCGTCAGGGTCCCGGCGCCGGTGGCGGTGAGGGCCACCAGCATCAGTGCGGTCATAATCGCGACGAGCTGCGACCTCAGCGACGCCGACTTCCAACGGAGCAGCAACGGAGGTCAGCGCTTCTCGGCCGTCCGCAGCACGTAGCCCACGCCCCGTTTGGTCTGGATCAGGGCCGGGCCATCGGGGTCAATGTCCACTTTGCGGCGCAGGTAGGAGATGTAGGACTCCACGATCGAGGCATCTCCGTTGAAGTCGTACTCCCAGACATGGTCCAGGATCTGGGCCTTGGACAGCACCCGGTTGGGATTCAGCATGAGGTAGCGCAGGAGCTTGAATTCGGTGGGGGAGAGCTCGATCACCGTGCCGCCGCGGCGCACCTCGTGGGCATCGTCGTCGAGCTCGAGGTCATCGACGCGGATGACGGCGTCGTCATCCTGGAGGGGCTGCGTACGCCGCAGCACGGCGCGGATCCGCGCCACCACCTCATCGAGGCTGAAGGGTTTGGTGACGTAGTCGTCGCCGCCCACCGTCAGGCCCATGACTTTGTCTTCGGTGTCATCCTTGGCCGTCAGGAAGAGAACGGGGAAGTGCTTGCCCGCGGCCCGGAGCCGGCGGGTTACGGTGAAGCCGTCCATATCCGGCAACATGACGTCCAGGACGGCCAGATCGGGGGAATGGAGATCGGCCGCCGCCAGGGCTTCGCGCCCGTTGGCCGCCGAGACGACTTCAAAGCCGGCAAACCGCAGGGACGTGGACAGCAGCTCGCGGATGTTCGGTTCATCATCGACGACGAGCAGCTTGGCTTCGGGACCGTTCTTCTTCATGACTCCCATGATGCTCCCAGACTCTGGGAGTTTTCTGAATGGCTCATGTGTGTTGCATGTTCCCGGGGTGCCAGGAATTTCCGGGAACAGGCATTGCCGGGCGCCTAAATCGCCGTCCCGACGTCCTTGGCATCCATGATCCGGTAGGCGTACCCCTGCTCGGCAAGGAAGCGCTGGCGTTTGGCCGCGAAGTCCTGGTCCAGCGTGTCCCTGGCCACCAGGGAGTAGAAGCGTGCGGCGCGGCCGTCCTTCTTGGGCCGCAGCAGCCGGCCGAGGCGCTGCGCCTCCTCCTGCCGGGAGCCGAAGGAGCCCGAGACCTGGATCGCCACAGACGCCTCGGGCAGGTCGATGGAGAAGTTCGCGACCTTGGACACCACCAGGGTCTGCACTTCGCCGGCGCGGAAGGCGTCATAGAGCTTCTGGCGTTCCTTGACGGACGTGTCGCCCTTGATCACCGGCGCCTGCAGGCGCTCGCCGATCTCGTCCAGCTGGTCGATGTACTGGCCGATCACCAGCAGTTGCTCGCCCGCGTGCTCGGCGACCAGCCGTTCCACCACCAGGGTCTTGGACTCGGACGTGGCGCACAGCCGGTACTTGTCCGCGTCCTCGGCCATCGCGTAGGCCACGCGTTCGTCGCGGGGCAGGTCGATCCGGACCTCGACGCAGTCGGCCGGCGCGATGTAGCCCTGCGCCTCGATGTCTTTCCACGGCGCGTCGTAGCGCTTCGGCCCGATCAGGCTGAAGACCTCGCCCTCGCGGCCGTCTTCACGGACCAGCGTGGCGGTGAGGCCGAGCCTGCGGCGGGCCTGCAAATCCGCGGTCATCCGGAAGATCGGCGCGGGCAGGAGGTGGACCTCGTCATAGATGATGAGCCCCCAGTCGTTGCCGTCCACCAGCTCCAGATGGGGGTAGAGCCCGCCCCGCTTGGTGGTCAGGACCTGGTAGGTGGCGATCGTGACGGGCCGGACCTCCTTGACGGAGCCGGAGTATTCGCCGATCTCCTCCTCGGTGAGGGAGGTCCGCTTCAGCAGCTCGTCCTTCCACTGCCGGGCGGACACCGTGTTGGTCACCAGGATCAGCGTCGTGGTGGAGCTGGTGGCCATCGCGGCGGCGCCCACCAAGGTTTTGCCGGCGCCGCAGGGGAGCACGACGACGCCGCTGCCGCCGGCCCAGAAGTTCTCCATCGCCAGCTGCTGGTAGGGGCGGAGCTTCCAGCCGGACTCGTCGAGCATGATGGGGTGCGGCGTGCCGTCGACGTAGCCGGCCAGGTCCTCGGCCGGCCAGCCGATTTTCAGCAACAGCTGCTTGAGCTGCCCGCGCTGGGAGGAGTGCACCACCACGGTCTCACCGTCGATCCTCGGGCCCAGCAAGGGGGCGATTTTCTTGGCGCGGCTGACTTCCTCCAGCACCGGATAGTCGGAGGTACGCATGACCAGGCCGTGCTGCGGGTCCTTTTCGAGCCGGAGCCGGCCGTACCGGGACATGGTCTCTTCGACGTCGATCAGCAGGGAATGCGGCACCGGGAAACGGGAGTACTTCAGCAGCGTGTCCAGCACTCTTTCGGCGTCGAGCCCGGCGGCCCGGGCGTTCCAGAGGCCCAGCGGCGTCAGCCGGTAGCTGTGCACGTGCTCGGGGGCGCGTTCCAGTTCGGCGAACGCGGCGATGGCGTGGCGTGCTTCGGTGGCCAGTTCGTGGTCGACTTCGAGCAGGATGGTTTTGTCACTCTGGACAATCAGCGGTCCGTCGGTCACTGGAGCAATTCCTCTGCGGCTTCTACGTCGATAATCCGGTGGATGGACAGGACGCGTTCGGTTTCCTTGTCCGGATCGAACACCCGGACCCGCCCACCGTTCACAGCTACCGGAACAACTGTCTCCCGCACGGCATTCCCCAGGCCGTCGACGACGTTCATCACCACACGCTGCTTGAGCCGGATTGCCTTCTGCAGGGTTTCCAGTCCCAGCTGGGTTGCCTCCTCGCTGCCGGGTGCCGCCGCGGGATGCCCGACGGCGCCGCCCGCGGCGGGCCGCTCGCTGCGCAGCACCGCCAGCTGGGCGTCGACGTCGGCTTCCGGAGGGGCAGTGCGCGGCGCGCTGTAGACCGGCCGGGCACTGCCGGGCAGCGCCGTGGTGCGGCGCAGCCGGATGCCGCCGGCTTCGGACTCCTCCACGGACGGGGACAACCCCAGGCTCCGGAGGACCTGCGCCGTGTCGCGCGGCGCCGCGTGCGAGACCAGCACGGTGGGTGCGAGCCGCACCAGGCCCAGGCCGGAGGCGCCGGGAGTGTTGAGCAATTCGAGCAGGGCCGTTTCGTCGTCGCTCTGGATGAAGCTTGCGGCAGAGCCCACCCGCAGCCTGGCATGGCGGGCGGCGGTGTCCTCGATCAGGTACTTCAGCGGTTGAGGGATCGCCGTTGCCGAGTGCAGGCCCAGGAACTCCAGCATGGCCGCGGCATCCTGGCCCGCGTCGAGCGCGCGCCGGACCGAGGCGGTAGAGAACCGGTAGATCGTGGCCGGGCCCTGGCCTTCGGCGTCGGCCATGGTGAGGAGCTTTTCGGTGAGATCCGGTGCGAGGTAGCCGGGGGCCACCGCTGTGAGGTCCGCCTGTAGCAGCACATGGTTCAGGGCTGCCGGCAGGTGTTCGCCCAGGATTCCCATCGCCTCGTCGGGCTGCTCGGCGGCGATCGCCGCCCCGATCTGGCTGAGCGCGCCCGAGCCGATCAGCCCCAGCATCTCGGCCTCGGCCAGGACCCCCCGGATCAGGGAGCTGAAACGCCGCGCCATCCGGGGCTGGGTCCAGTCGGCGCGCTCCAACACAGCCGCGGCGTCCAGTACCGGGGCCTGCCCGTCGGCGGCCGCGGCCTCCCGGGTCAGTTCAGCCAGGATTTCCAGGATCCGTTTCCGGACCACCGGGGCGTCCGGGCGCTGGGCTTCGGCCGAGAGCGCATTGATGGTGTTGACGGCGGCGCCGCGGTGGAGGGCCGGGACCGCGGCCTGGCCGTTGACCGGCTGCCCGACGAGGGAGGGCGCCCGCTCGCTGGCGAGCCAGGCGTTGACCAGCCAGAGCCACTGCTCCTGCCGCGGAAGCGTCAGCCACTCCAGCTGCGGCGGCTGGACCCAGGCGGAACTGTCCACGTCCAGGCGGATGAGCCCGGCCAGGGCGCACACTTCCGCCAGCACGCCGGCGTCGTGCATCTCGAGCCGGAGGCCCTCGGCCAGCCGCTTCAACTCCCGGACGCCCACACCGCCGCTGCGCAGGGTGACGAGAGGCTGCTCGCGGACGACATGGAGCAGTTCGCCGACCAGCCGCAGGGTCTCTGCGATCGCGCCCAGGGCGGCGTTGCGGCGCAGCGCCGCAGAAGTGGATCCCAGCCGCGGAACCGGGGGAGTCAGCGCAAACTTCTCGATGACAAAGCCGCCACGCAACGAGACGCCGACGCTGTGCGGAAGCTCCACGTGGGCGGCGTCCAGGGGAACGAGCAGCCCCCGGGCGAGGAGCCAGTCCACCGGCCCGACGTCGGCGGCCTCGTGCAGGACGGAAGCGCGGCGTTGGGCCTGGGGAACGGCACCCATGGCCCAGTTCCCGAACCGTGCCAGGAGTGCCGCGGTGCGGTCGGGGGCGGTGTCCAGGATCTGCCGGAGGGACTCCGGCGTGGCCGTCCAGTGCTGCAGCGACAGCGCGGCCTCCATCGGCGTCGTCGCGGGCGAGACCGCCGCGCCGCTGCGGTGCAGTTCCCCGACCAGCTGGACCACCCGCTGCGCAAAAGCCGGCTGGAGCCGCACGAGCTCGGTGTAGCTGCGCCCCAGCCCGGCCGGATAGATGCCGATCACGTCCTTGAGGCTGCCGACCGGCAGGTAGTACCGCTGCTTCGGGCCGGCGGCCGGGGCGCCGTGCGGGGGTTCCGCCCGGTGGACCAGGGCCAGTTCCTGCAGGGACTGCAGCATCTTGTCGATTGAGGCCAGTGTGGAGCCGTTGATCAGCTTCTTCAGCATGGCCGCGGAGGCGCTGTGCCCGGTGTCCGTGTTGGTGCACAGGTGCAGGGTCTCAAGGACCTGCATTTCCGGGCGGTTGAGCCGCTCCAAGGCCCGTTGCACGCTGACCCGGCCGCTGGCCCGCGCCGCGAGGGCTGCGAAGTCCGGCACGCCGGGGGTGATGAGGTCCGGCCGCGCGGTGAACAAGGCCCGCAGCGAATCATCGCTGCGTGCCTGCAGTTCCTTGCTGAGCGCGCGGATAAGGGACATCAGTGCAAGGCTACCTTTCGTCCGGTCCTCGGGTCCGGCGGCGGGCTGCCACGCCGTCGATCACGAGCAAGAGCATCAGCAGGAACGCCACGGGCAGCCCGTAGAGTGCCGTGGAGGTGATCCACACCGGCGAGGCGGCGTTGTTGAAGGCCATTGCCATCACGACGCCGACTGCCGCGAGGGACAGCACGGCGGCGACGGCCGCAACGATCAGCAGCGGCCGCCGGAAGCGCAATGGAGTCATGGAGCTAACGCTAACAGTCCGGCTTGTCCCCGCGCCCCAAACGGTCAAAGTGGGCAAGGCAGGATAACCTTGAGGGAACAGACCAACACGGTCCGGGCAGTCATACCCTGAACCCGCATATCCATGCGGATGCGGTGACCGCCGGCCGTGTCACCAGCAGAACGAAGAGGGTTGATTACGTGCCTACCGGCAAGGTCAAGTGGTATGACAAGGACAAGGGCTTCGGATTCCTCGCGGGCGAGGACGGTCAGGAAGTCTTCCTGCCGAAGTCCGCGCTGCCCGAGGGCGTAACCGAGCTCAAAGCCGGCACCCGGGTTGAATTCGGTGTGGCCGACGGCCGCAAGGGCGCCCAGGCCCTGGGCCTGCGCGTGCTGGACAAAACACCGTCCATCGCCAAAGCCAAGCGGCCCAGCGCCAAGGATCTCGCGCCGCTGGTGCAGGACCTCGTGACCGTCCTGGACAACCTGTCCGGAACGCTGTCCGCGGGCAAGTACCCGGAAGGCAACAAGGGCAAGGCGATCGCCGTCGCCCTGCGTAAGGTTGCCGACGAGCTGGACGCGTAAGGCTCTTGATGACGCCGGAGACAGATCAGACCGAGCCCACTGCCGTGGGAAGCAGCGCCGCCGGGGATAAAGCAGCAGCCGGGAACAAGAAAGCCGGAACCAAGCAGGGCCCCAAGCCGCGCGCCGGGGTCCCTGTCTGGCGTACCGGCAAGCCGGATGCTTTCCTGGCTGCCGCCGTCGACGTTGCACGTGCTGCCATTGAGGGCATCGCCCCCGCCGAGCAGATCGGCCCGCACCTGGCAGCCAAGAGCGAAGGCGACCGCCTGGTCACGCATCTCTTCGAGTCAAAGCTGCCCGGCTACGGCGGCTGGCAGTGGTATGCCGTGCTGACCCGGAACTCAAGGTCCAAGGAGGTTACGGTCGACGAGCTGGGTCTGCTGCCGTCCGAAGACTCGATCCTGGCACCCGAATGGATTCCCTGGGCGGAACGGGTCCGCCCCGGCGATGAACAGGGCGATGAAGACCTCCAGGCCGCCGCAGGCGCAGCTCCCCCGGAGGGGGCGGGCGAGGCCGCCGCCGTCGCAGCGGCTACCACCGACGCTGAGGACGCACCGGAAGACGACTCCGACGACGCCGACGGCAACGCGGACGGTGCCGGCGACGAGTACGACACCGACGCACCGGAAGACGACGATGTCGATGACGCTAGCACCGGAGATGCTCCGAAAGACGAGTCACCGGCGACGGAGGATGACTAGCGGTTGGAACCATCAGGGGTGCTTCAGAGTGAGGGCTGGTCATGACGTCCACCTTCAAATCCCTGCACATCCTGAACTACCGGATCTGGTTCATCGGGGCGATCATTTCCAACATCGGAACCTGGATGCAGCGCACTGCCCAGGACTGGCTGGTTTTTGACCACCTGACCGAGCACGACGCCGGGGCCATGGGCATCACCATGGCCCTGCAGCTTGGCCCCCAGCTCTTCCTGGCCCCCGTGGCCGGACTGGTTGCCGACCGCTTCAACCGCAAGCACCTGCTCGTCCTGACCCAGTCCGCGATGGCAGTGCTGAGTGCAGCCCTCGGCATCCTGGTGGTTACCGGGGCCGCCCAACTGTGGCACGTTTATGCCTTTGCCCTGCTGCTGGGCGTTGTTTCCGCCCTGGATGCCCCCGTGCGCCAGACGTTCGTCTCCGAGCTGGTCCGCGACGACTACCTGCCCAACGCGGTGGCCCTCAACAGTGCATCCTTCAATGTGGCCCGGATGATCGGCCCCGCGGTGGCGGGCATCCTCACGGTGGCGGTCGGTCCCGGCTGGGTCTTCCTGATCAACACCCTGACCTTCGTGGCGCTGCTGCTGAGCCTGTGGAAAATTCCCACCGCCTCGTTGCGCCGACTGCCCCGGGCCGCGGCCGGAAAGGGCAAGATCCGCGAGGGACTGCGCTACGTGCGGTTTCGGCCGGACATCGTGGTGGTGCTGGTCGCGGTGTTCATTGTGGGCACCCTGGGCCTGAACTTCGTGCTGTTCATTGCGGCCATGGTGGGAACGGAATTCGGCCTGGATGCCAGCGCTTTCGGGTTGATGAACTCCATTATGGCCATCGGCTCCGTGGCCGGCGCCCTGCTGTCCGCCGGCCGCCAGAAACCCAGGCTGCGGATCATCTTCGGGGCTGCCGGGGCCTTCGGCGTGGCCTCCGGCATCGCCGCGCTGGCGCCCAGCTACTTCTGGTTCGGCGTGGCGCTGGTTCCGGTGGGGCTCTTCGCCATCACGATGATGACCAGCGCCAACGGCTACGTCCAGACGACCACGGATCCTGTCATGCGCGGCCGGGTGATGGCGCTCTACATGGCGATCTTCATGGGCGGCACGCCCATCGGAGCGCCGTTCGTGGGATGGGTCGCAAACGTTGCGGGCCCCCGCTGGTCCATGAGCGTTGCGGCGGCCGCCGGCCTGATCGCTGCCTTGATCGGGCTGGTGTGGATCATCCGGGCCAAGCAGTTGCGGATCCGGTTCGACCGCCGCGCCCGCGGGCTGCCCCACTTCCGCGTCGTGTCCGCCGTCCCGGGCGGGACCGGCCCTGCCGGGGGCGGCCCCGGCGATGCCGGCCCCGGCGGAGACGCCCGGGAATGAGCTACTTCTTCAGCTCGCCCACAACGAAGTCGATGCATTCCAGCAGCGCCGACACATCGTCCGGCTCGATCGCGACGAAGGTTGCGATGCGGAGCTGGTTGCGGCCCAGCTTGCGGTAGGGCTCGGTGTCCACGATGCCGTTGGCGCGGAGCACCTTGGCGATCGCCGCGGCGTCGATGGTGTCGTCGAAGTCGATTGTCGCGATGACGTTGGAGCGGTCCTCAGCCTGTGCCACGAACGGGGTGGCGTACTCGGAGGCTTCGGCCCAGCGGTAGATGCGGCCGGCCGAGTCCGCCGTCCGGGCGGAGGCGAAGTCCAGCCCGCCGTTCGCGTTCAGCCACTGCACCTGGGCGTCAAGGGTGACGAGCGTCGCCAGGGCAGGAGTGTTATAGGTCTGGTTCAGCCGCGAGTTGTCGATGGCCGTCTGGAGATCCAGGAAGTCCGGGATCCAGCGGCCGCTGGCCTTGATCCGCGCGGCACGCTCCAGGGCTGCCGGGGAGAACAGGCCGAGCCACAGGCCGCCGTCGGAGGCGAAGTTCTTCTGCGGGGCGAAATAGTAGACGTCCGCTTCGGCGACGTCGACGTCCAGTCCGCCGGCAGCCGAGGTGGCATCAACCAGGACCAGGGAGCCCGCGTCGGCGCCGGCCACTCGCTGGACCGGGGCAGCCACGCCGGTGGACGTTTCGTTCTGCGGCCAGGCGTAGACATCGACACCGGCCTCAGCCCGGGGCGCCGGCCGGGTTCCCGGCTCGGACGTGATGATGGAGGAATCCGCGAGGAATGGCGCCTTGTTGGTGGCGGATGCGAATTTCGAGCCAAACTCGCCGAAGGACAAGTGCTGTGCCTTGTTGTCCACGAGCCCGAAGCTGGCAATGTCCCAGAACGCGGTGGACCCGCCCACGCCAAGGATGACCTCATAGCCCTCCGGAGCGCGGAAGAACTGGCTAAGCCCGTTCCGGACCGACCCCACAAGGTTCTTGACCGGCGCCTGGCGGTGAGATGTTCCCAGCAGCCCCGAAGCCGCGGCGAGGGCTTCCATCTGTTCCGGGCGGACCTTGGACGGCCCGGCGCCGAAGCGGCCGTCCTTGGGGAGGAGGTTTGCGGGAATCGTGACGTTGGTGTCGCTCACAGTGGCTCCAATTTTCGGCTGGTACAGGTGGTGGCTCGGGAGGCGGCCCGGCAGGGTGGCTGCAGCGGAGCCTGTCGTTTCATTCTGCCTGACCGCCCGGCGGAGGAGGCAAAAGCGGCCGTCATAGTCCGGTCAGTGAGATTATCCGGAGTAATTCAAAATAGGCTAAGCTGACCTGCGAACGTACGGCGGCCCCCGCCGGGGCGCAGGCAACCCGCGGTACGGTGGGAACACGCAAGGACGGCGCTCGAGGAGCTGAGCTGAATGACGGATCTGATCGATACAACCGAAATGTATCTCCGGACCATTCTGGAACTTGAAGAAGAAAACATCGTCGCCCTCCGCGCCCGCATCGCCGAACGGCTGCGTCACTCCGGCCCCACCGTTTCCCAGACCATCGGCCGCATGGAACGCGACGGTCTGGTGGTTGTTTCCGGTGACCGGCACCTTGAACTGACGGAAACCGGCCGGAAACGTGCCATTGAAGTCATGCGCAAGCACCGGCTCGCGGAGCGGCTGCTGGCTGACGTGATCGGTCTCGACTGGGCCTATGTGCATGAGGAAGCCTGCCGCTGGGAACACGTGATGAGTGAGCGGGTGGAGCGCCGGATCTTCGAACTGCTGAACCACCCCACCGTGTCGCCCTATGGCAACCCGATCCCAGGCCTTGCGGAACTGGGCGGCCTGCCTTCCCGGCCCTACACGGACGGCGTGGTGAACCTGCTCGAGGCCATGGCCGGCTACGGCCCGGATTCGCAGGTCAGGGTCAACCGGCTGGCCGAGCCCATCCAAGTGGAACCGGAACTGCTGGTCCAGTTGGATGAAGGCGGCATCCGTCCCGGTGCCCTGGTGTCGCTGGAACGGGTGGGGGAGTACATCTCGGTCCGGGTGCCGGATATCGAAGGCGCCTTGGAACTCCCGCCCGAGGTTGCGGCCCACGTCTTTGTTACGGTCGGTTAATTCGGCCTAACCGACTGGTCGTCGGACGTCCCAGGAGTTGTGCACAGTCCGATAACGGATTTATCTCTGGATGGCTTAATCGCCTATAGTTAATCACTAGTACCGATACCAAAGCGTTATCTGATCCGAAGCCGAGCTCTGCCAGCGGATCAGTAGCAGAGTCACCTTCTGGCAGGGGCGGGGGAACCACTTCCGGCTGTTTAGCAGCCTTGGGGTGAAGTCCGTCAGCGGCAAGCACATACCACCGAGGAACTCTTTTGGGACGCCTCTGTGCCTGGATGCTTGCTACGGCGGACCGGGTCTTTGATCTCTCTGACCCGAATCCGACAGCTAACTTCGCAGGCTCACCAGAGAGGAACCGTTCTTGACCACCCAGACCGCCAGGGGCCGCCGTCGTGCGACCGGTCCCGCTCCGGAGCAGCGTCCGGCCGTCGCCGTTATGGCAGACCGCCCGCGTGACGCGCACCGTGACGAACGCAGAGGCCGCCGCAGTCCGTTCCGCCAGGTGACAGACTTTGCCGCCGCCAGTGGCGTGGGGCAAAAGGCGGGCATTGCCCTGGCCGCCACGGGCCTGGTCCTCACCGTCACCGTCCCCGCCACGGGTCCCGTTATGGCCACGGACGCCGGAAACTCGTCCGGATCCGTCTCGGCCGCGGTCCAGCCGGACGTCACGGCGTCCGAGGCCAAAATCGACTTCAACCGGACCGCCGTCACCACCAAGGGTGACCCGGACGGAAAGCTCAAGCAGCTGCTGAGCGCCCAGTCCGTTGGTTCGATCAGCCGGGCAGCCTCCGCGGGCAGCCTGGGTGCGCCGCTGGCACAGCTGAAGACCGCATCGCCTTTCGGATACCGCGTCAGCCCCATCACCGGCGGCTCCGGCGAATTCCACCGCGGACAGGACTACTCCGCCCAGTGCGGCACCAGCGTCCTTGCGGCGGCAAGCGGTACCGTGACCTTCAATGGCTGGCACCCCTACGGCGGCGGTAACCGCGTGGTGATCGACCATGGCAACGGCCTGGAGACCACGTACAACCACTTGTCTTCAGCCAGCGTGACCGTCGGCCAGCAGGTCTCCCGCGGCGATGTCGTCGCGATGAGCGGCACCACCGGCGCTTCCACGGGCTGCCACCTCCACTTCGAAGTCATGGTCAACGGCGAAGTCGTTGACCCCACCGGCTGGCTCTGATAAAGCTGATCGGACGCTCTCGCATTCTTGTGACACGCCGTGATCTGAATGTGACATTGAGCCCCAACTGCTGTACCGTTTGACCTACGCCAACTTTTCCGAAGTTGGCGCTCTTGAGTGGATTGCCTAGCTCTGCCACCGCTCAAGGTCCGTTCGCATTACATCGTCTGGCAGGGGCGGGGGAACCAATTTTGGTCTTCGCAAGAAGACCTAGGGGTTAAGTCGCAAAGCTTCCCAGGAAGCAGCGCGGCCGGGTGACTCCCATCCGAATCCGACAGCTCACCTCGTAGGCATTGGGAGAGGCTACTTTCGTGTCTTCACGCCACAATGCTGCGCGTCACCGCGCTTCCGCGGCTCTTTCGAGCCCGCTGAAATCCGACTCCCGGGCTGCCCTTGCCGGCGCCCGGAACGGATCTCACACCGCCGTCTCAATCTCTGCTGAGTCCGGCCCGCAGGCCATGCACCTGCACGCAGTTCCCGCTTTTGGCGCGTCTTCGCAGTACACCCTTCGCTAAGTAACCCATTTCGGGGCGATCCGGCGTACCCCCAAGATGCCGGAGCGTCCTCAGCCCGCGCCTGAAAAGCGCGGACCCAGGATCACGAAAGAGAGAACTTAATGACTACTCGTGCAATCGCACGGCACCGCGCCGAGGTCACCAAGACCAACTCGCTGGCCGTTATTGCCAAGGCTGTCGGCGACAACGCCGGCGGCATGGGCCGCCAGGCCGCAGTTATCGCTGCAGCTTCCGGCCTCGTCCTGACCAGCGGTATCGCAGCCAACGCTGCTGAGGCCAACGTTCAGCGCGAATCCACCTCCGCTTCCACGCTCGAAGTACAGTCGGCCGCCCCCGCCACCATCTCCGCTGCTTCGACCATCGCTATCTCCTACGAGAAGCCGGCCGTCACCACCACCCCGGCCCCCGTCGTCGAGGCCCCGAAGCCCATCGTGAAGGTCCAGGAAACCCCCGAGGCCGCCGGCACCGAGGTCGGCGCAGCCGCCACCGCCAACGGCGCCACCGCCACCGCCGCTGTGGCCAGCACCAAAGCGCCGGCTGCTGCCAGCGGCATGGGCTCCACGATCGCCGCTGCTGCCTACGCGCAGATCGGCGTGGCCCAGGACTGCACCGCACTCGCCACGAACGCGCTGGCCGCTGCAGGCATCAACTACCACGGCTGGCCGGCAGGGTACCTGTCCCTCGGCCGCACCGTCAGCGCCGCCGAAGCACAGCCGGGCGACCTTGCGTACTACCAGAACGGTGGCACGGGCATGGCTCACATCGCTGTTTACGTCGGCAACGGCATGGCCGTTCACGGCGGCTGGAACGGCGGAACCACGTCCCTCCAGAGCGTGAACGTCGGCTCCGGCCCCGTCTTCATCCGCGTCGGCGGCTAGAGACACCAGAACTCAGCAACACCAAGGACCCCTGCCCCCGGCAGGGGTCCTTTGCGTTGCCGCCACGTGAACTCCTGCCGACACGTGCCGCGGCCGCAAAAAAAGATTCGGTGAAACGGCACCTTCGTGTTTACTCTTGTTTTGTCGATCCATAGCCCGACCATGCAGAGGGCAGCCGGCCCTCGTGCCCCTGGCGGGTGCGGCCGTGAAGAGGTATGCGGATGCGCACTCTCGTTCTGAATGCTGGATATGAACCGCTGGCGGTTGTCACCTTCCGCCGGGCGCTCGTACTTGTGCTGACTGGAAAAGCCAGCGTCGTGGCGGAAGGCGACGATCCTGTCGTCGGTCCGCAGGATGTCCTTGGCCGGCCCTCGGTGATTCTCCTGAATCGCTACATCAGGCCCCGCTACAACACGATCACCGCGGTCAGCCGCCGTGGAGTGCTCCGCCGTGACGGGCACCGCTGCGCTTACTGCGGCAAGGCGGCGCACACCATCGATCATGTTCAGCCCAAATCCCGGGGCGGTGCGGATTCCTGGGAAAACCTCGTCGCTGCCTGCCTGCGGTGCAACAATGCCAAGGGCGACCATACGCCGGGCGAAATGGGGTGGAAGCTCAGCTTCAGCCCCGCGCCGCCCAAGGGCACAACCTGGCAGATCAAGGAGCTGGAGAAGCCAACGCCGGCCTGGGACCCCTTCCTGCTGCCGGAATCTGCTGCCTGAACCGTCTCCGGGCCGGACTCTGCAGCGCCGGACTCCAAAGCGCCGGACGTTCCGTGCGGGACCGCGCTAGGCTGGGCCGGTGGAATTCGATGCTGTCATTCTTTCCGGGGGCCGGTCCTCCCGGCTGGGAGGAGTGCCCAAAGCAGGACTGGTGCACGACGGGGCCACCCTCCTTGAACGCGCGCTGCAGGCCGCGAGCGGCGCGGCGGCTGTCGCCGTCGTCGGCCCCGATCCGGGAACGCTGCCGGCAGGCGTACTGAGTTGCCGGGAAGACCCGCCCTTCGCCGGACCGGCCGCAGCCATCGCGGCAGGAATGGCCGCCCTGGATTGGCACCGGCGCGGGGAACCCCGTCCCCGGCCTGCACCCCCCTACACGCTTGTCCTCGCCTGCGACATGCCCCGGGCGGGCGCCGCCGTCCGGGCCCTGCTGGACGCGGCCGGGGGAGTCCCGCCCGCTGAGGGGCTGATGGCTGTGTCCGCCGATGGGCGCCGGCAGCCACTCGTGGGCTTATATGGCACAGCCGCGCTACAAAGGAGCATTGCTGACGCCGAGCAGGGCGGCACCCTTGAAAACGCCTCGGCGTTCACCCTTCTTGCTAGGCTGGAGGTGCGCGAAGTCAGCGTCCCCGGGGGGTCCACGGATGATGTGGACACCTGGGACGATGCCTCCGCCTTGGGGGTGACGGTCCCGCCCGGCGGTCATGACCGCGTCAGCCATGATTCGGGCATCCGGCCCGGGGCTCCCCAGCTGAATTCGACTTTGGAGGCAACGGTGAAGAGCCAGGACGAAACACTGGAAGACTGGTGCCGTGCCCTGCTCCAGGCCCTGGAGCTGGAAGACGTCGAGGTGGACGTGAACGAGGTGTTGGCCCTCGCCGGAGTGGCCGCTCACTCCGTGGTGCGCCCGGCAGCTCCTTTGACGACGTTCATTGCCGGCTTCGCGGCAGGCCTGGCGTCAGGGTCCGGCCAGGCCACGGATGCCGTCTCGATGCAGGCCGCAATGGGCGTAGCCCGCAAACTCGCCAAGGATTACGCAGCCAACGAAGCCTCCGGCGCATGACACCTGCACCCCCTCCCGGCAGTGCAGCTGCCGCCGGGGACGAGCATGCGTTCGGCGCCGCCTCGGCCGGCCGTGCCGGAGCACTTCCGGAGGGTCCCGAGGACCGGTCCGCCGACGCCGCCCCGGACGGGGAACCCGAGCCGCCGCACCGGCACGTCGCGCACACCTGGCAGGAAGCCCGGCAGCTCGCCTTCAACTGCGCGACTCCCATTCCTGCTGCACCCGTTGCCCTGCGGGGTGCCCTGGGGCGGCAACTCGCGGCCGACGTGGAAGCGATTGTGGATATGCCGCACTACGCCTCGTCAGCCATGGACGGCTGGGCCGTCAACGGCAGCGGACCCTGGATCCTCGCCGAACCGGGCCAGCGGCTGGCCCCCCACCAGGCGAGCCCGATCGTCACGGGCGGTCTGATCCCGCCCGGGGCCAAGGCCGTGCTGCGGAGTGAAAGCGGCGAAATCGCCGCCGACGAGGACGGGCTCCCGATCCTGCAACTCGGCGGCGGCGCCAAACCCGGAGAGCCGCGAAACGGCGAACATATTCGAAAAGCCGCAGAGGAAGCGGCCGCCGGCGAGGTCCTGATCAAACGCGGGACCTTGCTCAACCCCGCCCACCTGGCCCTCGCGGCCCTCGCCGGCCACGACACGCTGCCGGTCCTCGGCAAAGCGCTGGTCCGGCTGGTGTTCACCGGCTCCGAGGTGGTCACAGCAGGGGTCCCGCAGCCGGGCGAGGTGCGCGACACGTTCGGTCCCCAGCTCGCCGGCGTGGTGGACATGCTCGGCGGGATCTGCACCGGCGAAACGAAAATCGGAGACAGCTACGCCGAGTGGCTCACGGCGCTCGAGGATGCGGACCCGGCCGGGGCGTTCGGCGAAAGTGGCGACGGCCAGGCTTCCGGGAGCGCGGCCGCAGAACTGTTGCCCGCCGACGTCGTGATCACCACGGGCGGCACCGGCCGGTCCGGAACCGACCACCTGCGGCGTTCCGTGACGGAACTTGGCGGACGTCTGCTGGTCGACGGGATCGCCATGCGTCCCGGCCACCCCGCCGTGCTGGCCGAACTCCCCGATGGCAGGTTCATTATCGGACTGCCGGGCAACCCGCTAGCGGCCATGATGGCACTGTCAACCCTCGGTGCCCCGCTCCTGGCGGCACTGGGACACCGGACGATGCCGCCCGTCACCGACGTGCCCTGCGGCTCCACAATCGACCCTGACCCCGGCAGAACGCGCCTGATGCCTTTCCGGCTGGTCTACGGCATGGCATCTCCCGCGCAGCACACCGGCCCGGGAATGATGCGCGGGCTGGCCGCCGCCGACGGTGTGCTGGTGGTCCCGCCGCACGGTGTGCAGCTGGGGGAGCCGGTCCCTGCCTTCGCTCTTCCCTGGGGTTCGGCCCTTCCGGATCTGACGGCGCCGAAAGACAAACCTGTCCCCAAACGGGCCGCCCGGAAGCCTGCCGGCACCGGTGGTCCCGTCGACTGGAGCGCCCTGCTGGGGTAGCCCTGTTCTTGAACGTGCGCTGGCCACCCGGCCCGGCGCTTGCCATGATGGAAATATGTTGGTTAGGAGTGCCTGATGGGCCGCGTCACGCAGCGCCGCAAGGTGCACAAATATGTTCTGGACGGGTCGCCGCAGGCCCTCGAATTCCCGGTCCGCCACCGGGAGGACGTGCTCGCCGTGGAGGAGCCGCTGGAAATCCGGATCGGCAACCTGTCCTTCTCCGTGACCATGCGGACCCCCGGGAACGATTTTGATCTCGTCGCGGGTTTCCTTGTATCCGAGGGGGTCATCTGGAGCCCCGACCAGCTGGTTTCACTGCGCTTCTGCGCCGGGGAAGACGAGGACGGCGTCCAGACGTTCAACGTGGTGGAGGCGCAGCTGAGGCCCGACGTCGTCCGCCCTGACACCGGGCGGAACGTCTTCACCTCCAGCTCGTGCGGCATCTGCGGCACGGATTCCATTGAGGCCGTGCACAAGTCCTCCCATTTCACTCCTGCGGCCGACCCGTTGACAGTTCCCGTGGCCACGCTCGCGTCGCTGCCGGACCGGTTGCGGGAAGCCCAGGCCGTTTTCGACGTCACCGGCGGCGTCCACGCCGCCGGCCTGTTCCGGATCGCCGACGACGGAACCACCGAACTGCTGTGCCTGCGCGAGGACGTGGGGCGCCACAACGCTGTGGACAAGGTGGTGGGCTGGGCACTCCGCGAGGGACTGCTGCCGCTGCGCGG
Organism: Arthrobacter sp. 001422645; assembly: GCF_059816125.1. Lineage (NCBI taxonomy): Bacteria > Bacillati > Actinomycetota > Actinomycetes > Micrococcales > Micrococcaceae > Arthrobacter > Arthrobacter sp. 001422645. The sequence goes on from NZ_JCBANT010000011.1 coordinate 29,771, forward strand.
AACCGTGCTCCAGGTCTCCGGGCGGGCGTCGTTCGAGCTCGTGCAGAAGGCCGCCCTGGCCGGCATTCCCATCCTGGCCGCAGTCAGCGCCCCGTCGAGCCTGGCCGTCGAACTGGCCGAGGCGAGCGGGATGACGCTGGCCGGGTTCAGCCGCGGCACGTCACTGAATGTCTATGCGGGAGCCCACCGGGTGGCCATGCCCGCAGCCGTAACCGGATAACCTCCGCCCACAGCTCCTTGGCTTGCGGCCAGCGGCAACGTAAGTTATATCCATCGATTGGATGCATTCCAGCGTCATCCACGCAGCGCTAAGAGGATCACATTGCACGACGACCGTCGTCTCACGGAAGTCCGGCTCGACCGCTTTGTTCGCGAACGCCTCGCCCCCGCGGTCTATCCGCGCAGCGTGCCGCTGGCCCTGAGCAGCTGGGATGTCCCGGATGAGCCGGTACCTGTCCTGGAGGCCCTCCGGCAGCAGTTCACGCCCCAGGAGCACGGCTCGGCCTGGGGCCGGCCGTGGAGCACCAAGTGGCTGCGCCTCCAGGGGCAGGTTCCGGACGGCTGGGGCACGGCTGCGGACACCTCGGTGGAAATCATCGTGGACCTGGGATTCAGCAGCGACTTGCCAGGCTTCCAGTGCGAAGGCATCGCCTGGCGCCCGGACGGAACCATCGTCAAGGCAATCTCGCCGCGGAACCAGTACGTTCCGCTGAAGCTCCTGGGCAGCGGGATGTCCGTCGATTTCTACGTCGAGGCGGCCGCCAACCCAGACCTGTCGCAGGGGTGGACCTTCGCGGCCACCCCCTACGGGGACAAGGCGACCTCGGGCGATGAACCGAAGTACCGGCTCGGCAGGATCGCCATCGCCGAACTGAACCAAACGGTCTGGGAGCTGCAGCAGGACGTGTGGACCCTCAGCGGCCTTATGCACGAGCTGCCGATGGAGCTGCCCCGCCGCCATGAAATCCTCCGCGCCTTGGAACGGATGCTGGACGTCATGGACCCGGATGACGTCCCGGGCACGGCAGCCGCCGGGCGGGAGGCCCTCTCCGGGGTCCTGGCCCGGCCGGCCTACGCCTCGGCGCACCACCTGACGGCCACCGGGCATGCGCACATCGACTCCGCCTGGCTCTGGCCGGTCCGGGAAACCATCCGCAAATGCGCCCGCACCTTCTCCAATGTGGTGGCGCTGATGGACGAGGATCCCGGGTTTGTGTTTTCCTGCTCCTCGGCCCAGCAGCTTGCCTGGATCAAGGAGTTGTATCCGGAGCTTTTCGGGCGGATCCGGGAGAAGGTCAAAACCGGCCAGTTCGTCCCCGTGGGCGGCATGTGGGTCGAATCCGACACCAACATGCCCGGCGGCGAGGCCATGGCCCGCCAGTTCCTGGAAGGGAAAGGCTTTTTCCTGGCCGAATTCGGGCTGGAATGCGAGGAAGCATGGCTGCCCGACACCTTCGGCTATTCGGCCGCGATGCCGCAGATCGTCACGGCCGCCGGCAGCAAATGGTTCCTGACCCAGAAGATCTCCTGGAACCAGGTCAACCGGATGCCGCACCACACCTTCAACTGGGAGGGAATCGACGGCACCCGGCTCTTCACGCACTTCCCCCCGGTGGACAGCTACAACTCGGAACTCAGCGGGCGGGAACTCGCCCACGCCGAGCGGAACTACCGGGACCACGGCCGCGGCACCACCTCGCTGGTCCCGTTTGGATACGGCGACGGCGGCGGCGGCCCCACCCGCGAGATGCTGGCAGCGGCGCGCCGCACTGCGGACCTGGAGGGATCGCCAACGGTGGAACTCGGCTCGGCCGCCAGCTTCTTCGCCCGGGCCCAGGCCGAATACGATGCACTCCCCGTCTGGGTGGGCGAGTTGTACCTCGAGCTGCACCGCGGCACCTACACAAGCCAGGCCAAGACAAAACTGGGCAACCGGCGCAGCGAGCACCTGCTGCGCGAAGCCGAACTCTGGTGCGCCACGGCCGCCGTGCGAGCCGGGTACAGCTATCCGGCCGCGGAGCTCAAGCGCCTCTGGCGGTTGGTCCTGCTGCAGCAGTTCCATGACATCCTCCCCGGCAGCTCCATCGCCTGGGTGCACCAGGACGCCGAGCGGAACTACGCCGCCGTCGGAAAGGAACTGGAGGCGATCATCGCCGACGCCGCCGGGGCGCTGCTGGGCGCCGGGGAATCGGACTTCCTGCTCAACGCCGCCCCGCACGGGCGCCAGGGTGTGGCGGCGCTCGCCGCTGCCGAGCCGGTCCTCTCCGGAGAGCAGGTGCGGGTCACCGACGCGGCCGGCGGCTACATCCTGGACAACGGGGTCATCCGGGCCGTCATCAACGCCGAAGGCCTGCTCGTCTCCCTGGTCGACCACGCGAGCGGGCGCGACGCGATCGCCCCCGGGCAGTTCGGGAACCTGCTGGAGCTCCACCGGGACACCCCCAACGAATGGGACGCCTGGGACATCGACGCCTTCTACCGCCGCAACGTTGTGGCGCTGACCAGCGTCCGCTCGCTGGCGGCGGAACACACTGGCCGGGACGCCGTCGTGGTGGTGGAACGCCTGGCCGGCACCTCTGCGGTGACGCAGCGGATCTCGCTGGGGCCGGAAGCGGAGTCGCTGACGATTTCCACGGCCGTGGACTGGCAGGAAAGCGAAAAGCTGCTGAAGCTGGGGTTCGCCCTCGATGTCCGGGCGGACCGCTCGGCCGCGGAGACCCAGTTCGGCCACGTCTTCCGCCCGACGCACCTCAACACCTCCTGGGAAGCCGCGAAGTTCGAGATCTGCGCCCACCGGTGGATCCACGTCGCCGAGCCCGGCTACGGGGTGGCCATTTCCAACTCGTCGACCTACGGCCATGACGTCACCCGCAACATCCGGGAGGACGACGGCGGGACCACCACCACTGTGCGCCTCTCCCTGCTGCGCTCTCCCAAGTTCCCGGACCCCGGCGCGGACCGCGGCCGGCACGAATTGCACGTCACGATCCGGCCGGGCGCCAGCATCGCCGACGCCGTCCGGGAGGGCTACCGCACGAACCTGGCGCCGCGGGTAGTCAAGGGCGCCCACGGCGCGCTCCCGCTCGTGACCGTCTCCAACCCGGCCCTGGTTGTTGAAGCCGTGAAACTGGCCGAAGATGGCTCGGGCGACGTCGTCGTGCGGGTCTACGAATCGCTGGGGGAGCGGTCCGCAGGGCTCGTGACGGCCAACTTCGAGGCCAGCGGCGTCCGCACCGTCGACTTGCTGGAACGGCCCTCGGCGGCGCCGGGGGTGACCCTGCGGGGGGATTCGGCGGAGCTTGTGCTCCGACCCTTCCAATTGGTGACGTTGAGGTTCGTGCGCTGAGGCACGGTGACCCTGGGCCAGAATGCGTGGGCCAGAGTCCCTCAGCAAGGAGGCCGGCAGTGGGAGGCCGGCAGTGGGCCTTGGCTTCGGCCGGCCGGGAAACGGGCCGTTAAACAGGCTGAGTGGGAGCGGTCCAGCCGGACCGCTACCACTCATCCCCCCAATGGCGCTTGGGCGGCTGCCTCGGCTCCGCACGGATTGTCCCCGTTCACGAAGCGTATGCCGCTTTCACACATTCATGATTCTCTCACGGTCTAATGATTTTGTGAATGCCTAGTCGCCGTTGTTGCTGAATGTTGCCTTAGCGTTACCTGACGTGTTGGCGATCAGCCCGGAGAACCAGAACACCGCGAGCCCACTGACGTAGCCCAGGACCGCCGCATAGTTGACAAAGCGGAGCCCACCGGCCCAGCTGGCCGGCGCCAGGGAAACCGGAAAACTCAGGACCGCGAACACAGCGCCCAGGAAGACCAGCAGGGCCCCGGCCCGGACAAGGCGCGGCTTCCGGCTCCTGGCGGCGGCCAGCAGCGGAGGCACCAGGATGAGCGAGACGAACGCGGGATAGCTGCGGCCGGCAGCGGTGTAGTACGGGGCCAGCGCGGTATTCTCTTCGCCGGTACCGGACAGCGTCTGTAGACCTGCCGACGCACCGGTTGTGTCCATCAGGAGGAACGTCACAGTCACCGCCAGGCAGCACAGCGCCAGTGCCCAGCGCCCGGGCCATCCGGCAATGAGTGAGTATTCGCGCGAAGCGGCGAGACCCCGCGTGATCCGGAGACCAACCAGCAGGACGGTGGCAAAGACCAGGTAGCGCAGGATCAGGCTGGTCAGGTGCCGCCCGCCCAGCGCGCCGTCGATTGCCTCGTAGAGTTCGGAGACGGCAAGCGCACTGCACAAGGTGGCCAGCAGGAGGATTCCGAAAACGGTCCTGTTCCGGCCCTTGATGGCGTCCGGCACACGCAGCAGAAGCGCCGCGCAGCACACCGTCAGCGTCGCCCACTCCAGGGTTGCCATCAGCAGGGATCTCCCTTATCGCTTGGCGGCTCAGCACACAATGACTATCCGGTGACGTTAGTCTGCATCTCCTGCGTCCGTTTGGCCACGGCCTTCGACAGCCAGATCGTGGCCAGCCCCACGATGATGCACAGAATCGCGGTGTAGTTGATGACGAACCGGAGGTATGCCAACGACTCAGGGATCACCGGGAACAGGAGGCTCAGCGTGATGGCTACGGAACCGACGGCCAGCAGCGCCGCTCCCACCCTTACCAGGCCGGGGAGCGTGCTGCCGACCGTCCGCAGCATGGCCGGCAGCAGGGCAAGCATGACGTACGCGGGATAGAGGCGGCCGGCGGCACCGTAGTACTCCACGAGCAGTGCATTGCGGGCGTCTTTGGCATGGACCGCGATGAGTCCCGCTGATGAACCGGCGGTGTCCATCATCAGGAAGACCACCACCACTGCCACCGATGCCAGCGCCGCGACCGCGACCCCGACGGGGCCGGTGAGGAGTCGAAGGGCGTCGTCGGCGCCGAAGCCCCGGGCGATCCTGAGCCCAAGGGCGAAGATGGCGCCGAAGATGATGAAGCGCAGGACCAGATTGGCCAGGTTCAGCCCGCCCAGGGCCTGGTCAACGGCCACGTAAGGCGCGTCAATGCTCAAGAGGATAGCCACCGTGAGCAAGAAGTAGACGAAGAACAGGGACCGGTTCTCACCCCGGAGGGCACTTGGAACCCGCGCGATCGCGGCGAGGGCGCAGACCGCCAACGTGCTCCACTGCAGGATCGCGATCATCCGAGGTTCTCCCAAATCTTTTTTGTCTGTTCGTGTTCCTGCTCCTGGCGGCGCAGGGTCCTGCCAAGGGACTGCAGGCGCTCGCCGGCCAGGGCCGTGAGTTCTCCATCGGAGAGGGCGTCCAGTGCGGCCTGCTTGGCGGCCGGGGTCCAGCCGGCCTCCGCCTCTGTCAGCAGGCCGGTAGCGACCAGCCCGCCGGTGAATCCTACGCCTGCCGCGCGGGAGGTGGCGACCGCCAACTCCGGGGCGAGCCGGTTCGCGGTCAACTGTGCCGAATAGTTCTGCGGCGCGACTCCGGTGGCGGCCGATACCCGGTGCCGCAATTCGCCGTCGTCGATCGCGTCCACCCAGTTGCGGACGGACGTGGCGTGCGGGGCGGCGCTGAGCGGGGGAGTCAGGGCGCTGCCGTGGTCTCCGAAACCGCCATAAGCCGGGGACGAGCGGGAAATGACCGCGCGGAGCAGGTCCATGGTGGCGATCTGGCTGACGAGTTCGGCAGGAGTGGGCGGGAGCGGCTGCTCCGCAAGGCCCGCAAAGCTGTCAAAGGAGGCGAGATCGTCCAAGGGGCTGCGTTTCAGGGCGCGGCTGATGCTGACCAGCGTGGATTCCGAGACCTTCCCCCGGACCAGCTGCTGGGCGAGGGTGGTGCGCTTGATCCCGGAGATCCTGCAGATATCGGCCGTGCTCGCCGTCGGAGCAACGCTATGGAGCCAGAGTTGAAACGCCTTGGCGGGTAGTGGCATCTATGGCTTCCTGCGGAGTCGAATGTGAGGGGTGGTTCTGACGTTCGGTGGAGCAGTGACTGCATTGATTTTACGGGAGGAGCTGATTCAACTATGCTAGATGCTCGAACCCGCTGGTCCGTACACCCCCCAAGTCCGGACCAGCGGGTTCTTTCATGCCCGGCGGCGATTGGCCGCCTGGAGCGCCCTTCGGCGGGCTGTTTTGGGCCGCGGTGAGAGGATGGACTAATGACTGCAACCCTTGTTGCCAAGGACCTTTCCGGTGGCCATGACCACCGCACACTTTTCTCCAAACTCTCCCTGACCGTCGCGCCGGGCGACGTCGTCGGCGTCGTGGGAGCCAACGGCGCGGGCAAGTCCACCCTGCTCCGGCTCCTGGCCGGGGTGGACGAGCCGCAGGAAGGCACCATCAGCCTGGCCCCGGCGGACGCGTTCGTGGGTTGGCTGCCGCAGGAACACGAACGGATCGCCGGCGAAACGGTGGCCGGCTACATCGCGCGGCGCACCGGCTGCGCCCAGGCCACCCTTGATATGGAAGCCGCCGCGGACGCCCTGGGCAGTGGCGCCCCGGGCGCCGACGACGCCTACTCCCTGGCGTTCGACCGCTGGATGGCCTCCGGCGCCGCCGACCTGGAGGACCGCATCCCGGCCGTGCTGGCGGACCTCGGGCTCGACGTGGGACCCGACGCCGACATGACCGGGCTTTCCGGCGGCCAGGCGGCCCGGGTGGCGCTCGCAGCACTGCTGCTCAGCCGCTTCGACATCGTGCTCCTGGACGAGCCTACGAACGACCTGGACCTCAACGGACTCGCGAAGCTGGAGGCCTTCGTACAGGGTCTCCGCGGCGGCGTTGTGCTGGTTTCCCACGACCGCGAGTTCCTGGCCCGCTGCGTGACCACCGTCGTGGAACTGGACCTCGCGCAAAACTCCGTGGCGGTCTACGACGGCGGCTACGAGGCCTACCTGGAGGAACGCGCCGTGGCCCGCCGGCACGCCCGGGAACGGTACGAGGAGTTCGCCAACGCCAAGGCCGACCTGGTCTCCCGCGCCCGCACGCAGCGCGAATGGAGCTCCCAGGGTGTCCGGAACGCGATGAAGAAGAACCCGGACAACGACAAGATCCGCCGCGCGGCCAGCACCGAGTCCTCCGAGAAACAGGGCCAGAAGGTCCGGCAGATGGAATCCCGCATCGCCCGGCTCGAGGAGGTCGAGGAGCCCCGGAAGGAATGGCAGCTGCAGTTCAGCATCGGCCAGGCACCGCGGTCCAGCGCGGTGGTGGCGACGCTCCGCGACGCGGTGGTCCGGCAGGGCGGTTTCACGCTGGGACCGGTGAACCTGCAGCTCAACGCCGGGGAACGGATTGGCATCACCGGCCCCAACGGCGCCGGCAAATCCACCCTGCTCCGCCTGCTGCTGGGCATCCAGCGCCCGGATTCCGGCGACGCCTCGATGGGCGCGTCGGTGGCGGTCGGCGAGATCGACCAGGCCCGCGGGCTGCTGGCCGGCGGGCTGAAACTGGCAGCCGCCGTCGAAGCCGTCCTGACGGACCAATCGCCGGCGGAAGTCCGGACGCTGCTGGCCAAGTTCGGCCTCAAGGCGGACCACACCTCCCGCCCGGTGGACTCCCTGTCGCCGGGGGAACGGACCCGGGCTGCGCTGGCGCTGCTGCAGGCGCGCGGCGTGAACCTGCTGGTGCTCGACGAGCCCACCAACCACCTGGACCTCCCGGCGATCGAACAGCTTGAAGAGGCCCTCGAGGGCTACGACGGCGCGCTGCTGCTGGTCACCCACGACCGCCGGCTGCTGGAAAACGTGCGCCTTGACGCGCGCTGGAACGTGGACGACGGCGTCGTCACCGAACTCCTGGGCCACACGGCCCCGAAAGGCAGTACCACATGAGCATGGACCGGGTCGCCTGGAGCTCCCTGTACAACATCACTCGCGCCTCGAGCGGCTCGAAGCCGTTCTCGAAGGAAACGCTCAAGCGGGTGTTCGGCTTCGCCCGTCCGCACCGGGGCAAGCTGATCGCCTTCGTCCTGCTGTCGATCGTGATGGCCGTCCTGGCCGTGGCCACCCCGGTCCTGGCCGGGCAGGTGGTGGACGCGATCATCGCCGGCGCCGCCACTGACGTCGTGGTCTGGCTGGCAGTGCTGATCGCCATCGTGGCGGTCGCCGAGGCCGGGCTGGGACTCGTCACCCGCTGGCTGTCCTCCACGATCGGTGAAGGCGTGATTGTGGACCTCCGCACCAAGGTCTTCGACCACGTGCAGAAGATGCCGATCGCCTTTTTCACCCGCACCCGCACCGGCGCGCTGGTGAGCCGGCTGAACAATGACGTGATCGGGGCGCAGTCGGCCTTCGCCGGGACCCTGTCCGGCGTCGTCAGCAATGTGGTGGCCCTCGCCCTGACGCTGGTGGTCATGCTGGGCAAATCCTGGCTGGTGACGGTGCTCGCCATGATCCTGCTGCCGATCTTCCTCATTCCGGCCCGCCGGATGGGCTCCAAGCTGGCCGATCTGCGCCGCGAGGCCGCGGAACACAACGCCTCCATGGGCACCCAGATGACGGAGCGCTTTTCCGCCCCCGGCGCCACCCTCGTGAAGCTCTTCGGCCGCCCCGACGAGGAATCCCGGGAATTCGCGGCCCGCGCGGGACGCGTGCGGGACATCGGCGTGCGCACCGCCATGCTGCAGTTCACCTTCGTGACGGCACTGACCCTGGTCTCGGCGCTGGCCCTCGCCCTGGTCTACGGTCTGGGCGGCTTCCTGGCGCTGCAGGGGCAGCTGGCCGCGGGCGACGTCGTGGTGCTGGCCCTGCTGCTCACCCGCCTCTACGCCCCGCTCACCGCGCTCTCCAACGCCCGGGTGGAGATCATGAGCGCCCTGGTCAGCTTCGAGCGGGTCTTCGAGATCCTGGACCTCAAACCGCTCATCCAGCAGAAGCCCGACGCGGTGTCCTCGCCGCCCGGGCCGCTGTCCGTGGAGTTCGACGACGTCCGCTTCTCCTACCCCTCGGCGGACAAGGTCTCGCTCGCCTCGCTGGAGGACGTCTCAACGCTCGACACCCGCGGCGGCGAAGAGGTGCTGCACGGCATCAGTTTCCGGGTGGAGCCGGGCCAGACCGTCGCCCTCGTGGGCTCGTCGGGCGCCGGCAAGTCCACCATTGCGCAGCTGCTCTCGCGCCTGTACGACGTCGATTCCGGCGCCGTGCGCTTCGGCGGAACCGTTCCGGGCACCGGCGTGGACGTCCGGGACCTGACCTTCGATTCCATGCGGCACACCCTCGGCATGGTGACCCAGGACGGGCACCTGTTCCACGAAAGCATCGCTTCCAACCTGCGGCTGGCCCGCCCGGACGCCAGCGATGAGCTCATGTGGGATGTGCTGCGCCAGGCCCGGCTGGAAGACATGATCCGCTCCCTCCCGGACGGCCTGAACACCGTGGTGGGGGAGCGCGGCTACCGGCTCTCGGGCGGCGAACGCCAGCGCCTCACCATTGCCCGGCTGCTGATCGCCCAGCCGCGCATCGTCATCCTGGACGAGGCCACCGCGGCCCTCGACTCCACCAATGAGGCCGCTGTGCAGGAGGCGCTCGGCGCCGCGCTCGAGGGGCGCACCGCCGTCGTGATTGCCCACCGGCTGTCGACCATCCGGGCCGCCGACGCCATCCTGGTGGTGGAGGACGGCCGGATCGTGGAACGCGGCACGCACACCGAGCTGCTGGCCGCCGAGGGCCGCTACGCGGAGCTGTACCGGACCCAGTTCGCCGAGGCCAGTGCCGTGGCGGAAGAGGCCGTTCCCGGGCGTTAGTGTTACGGGTTTTTAGCCGCTCCGGGCCTTAGCCACTTCCGGCTTTAGCCCGGCTGGCCCCACAGGGCCGGCAGGACGTGGTCGGTGAGCAGCGGGGCGAGGTCGTCCGGCAGCTCACCGGCCAGATCCAGCCAGCGGATCTCGGCGATCTCCGCCGAAGGATGGGCATGCCAGGCGCCCGGGGCCGTGAAGACCGTGGCCTGGATCTGCGTTGCGGCCTCGTTGGCGGCGTCGGCCAACCAGATTCCCAGCGGCACCAGCTCCTCGGCCGCGAGGACGATCCCCACTTCTTCCGCCAGTTCCCGCGCGGCCGTCTGGGCGGCTGTCTCGCCCGCCTCCGGCTTGCCGCCGGGATGCATGAACTTGTCCGTGCCCCGTTTGCGGACGGTGAGGAGGCGTCCCGCCTCGTCGAAGACACAGACGGCGGAGACCACGATCAGAGGGTTGGTGTTCAGCGCGTTCATGCGGCGGCGTCCGTGGTTCGGCGCAGCACGGACGTGAGCAGCTGGTCCTTCGCCGGGCCGGTGACATCCCACTCGTAGCGGAATTCGTCCGGGCCTATTCGCGTGTAGTTCACGCGGTAGTTGTCAGGATCGCACCAGTGCTGGTCCCGGTGGCTCTGGGGCCCAAAGCCTATGCGATGGAAGGGCCGGCCGTCGGGGAAGAACATGTCCATCGTGTCCGGCGTTTCGGTGGGCCGCAGCAGGTATTCGCGGCTGGCCGGACCGGTGAACGGTGTGCCCGCCGGCGCGCCGGGGACGGACGCCCACGCGACGGTGCCGTGTTCGCGGAAGCGGAGGCCACCGTCGTCGGCTGTTTCAGTGAAGCGGACGACGCCGGTGAAGGACCCGCGGGTGCCGGCGGACCGGTCCAGCAGGGTTCGCTCCACGGTCCAGGTGCCCAGCAGGTAGGCGCGGAGATCGAAGTCCGGAGCGGCGTCCGGGGACTGGGGGTTCAAGTGCCCTCGATTGGAATCGAACCAACGACACCGGCTTTAGGAGAGCCGTGCTCTATCCACTGAGCTACGAGGGCGGGCATCCGTTCCGGCCGGCCGCGGGCCGGCCCGTGCGGACACGCCTATAAGCATACAAGGTGGCGGCCCGTACTACGCTCTTGGCATGGCCGCACCCGCTGACTCGCCGTCCCAGGGCATCATCTATATCCCCCATCTGCCGTCCACCCGGTTCTATGCCGGCGCGCTGGCGCTGCTGAGCGTGCTGCAGTATTTCGTGGCGGAAGCGGCCGTGATCGGCGCGTGGGCGGGGCAGCAGCCCTACAGCCGCCGGACCGGCTACATCAGCGACCTCGGCGCCACGGGCTGCGGGGTCTTTGACGGGCGGGACGTCTGCTCGCCGGCGCACGTGCTGATGAACGCCTCGTTTGTGGTCCAGGGGATCGGCATGATGGTCGGCGCGCTGCTGCTGAGCGCGGCGGTGTTGTGCACGGCGGCCCGGCCCGGGGCGCAGTTCACGCTGGTTCCGGGCAGCCGGATGGTGTGGGTTGCCGCGATCTCCGCACGGGCCCTTACTGCCGCAGCCGGGGCCGGCACCGTCCTGGTGGGGCTGGTCCCTGAGGACGCGGGCTCCGTGTGGCATGCGGCGGGCGCCATCATGTACTTTGTGGCCGGCGGGCTGGCCCTGGTGCTGCTGGGTTGGGTCTGGCTTCGGCTGACACCGCTGAGCTGGCCCATCCTGGCGTGCGGGCTTGTGTCGCTGGCGGCGCTGATCGCCGGCGGCGTGACGGGGATGGATGTGCCGGAGCCCGGCACCCTGGAGCGGCTCATGGGTTACCCCATCACCATCGGCACGGCCGCGGTGGGCCTGGTGGTCGCGCAACGCGTGGGGGAGCAGCGGGCCGCTGTGAAGCGGGCGCGGGCGGCGGTGCGCTGAGAAGTCCCGGGCCCGGCGCGAGCGGCGCTTACTTGCCGAGGAACTGCCGGTAGCTGGTCAACGACCCGGTCCCTGAGTACCCCAGATCGGTGGGCGAGACGGCTGATGCCCCGTCGGCGGAGATGACCTGGATGGCCAGATTTACTTCCGGGTCGCCGGCTGCTGAGTCCACAAGCGCCGGAAATGCCTCCCGGAGGACGTCCAGCATAGTTTCCCGGTCCGAGGTGTCGGCGTGCAGGAAGACATCCCCGCTACGGCCCATGCCGCCGGCGGACTTGTAGCTGGCGTCCACTGTGGCCACGTGGGCGAGCGGCTCCACCGCCGCCTTGTACTTGGCGGCGTACTCCGAGTCCGAGGTTCCCGGCGTTGCGCCGCAACCCGCCAGGATCATGGCCAGCAGACCCGCGGTCAGCACGGTGAAGATTTTTCGCATGTTCCGACTCTATTCTTTTCGGCCGATGCCGGATGTTGTCGACGTGACCTGGCGGGGGTCCGCCGTGATGAACGCTTGGGTTGACGGGTGGTTCCGGTAGGCCGCGAGGGCACCAGACGATTCGTTGGCCTCGACGGAGGCGACGTAGGCGTTGTAGTCGTGATTGCCCGCAACGTCGCCCATCCCGGCGCCGGCCGGGCTGGGAAGGGTGACCACCGTGGCGCCGTTACTGCTCTCCCAGCCAACCAGGCCAGGTCCCCCCGGTTTTGAGTTGCCGAGGTCCAGGCGGGGCACGACGTCGAACGGGTGCTGGAGGGCGAGCGTGTTCACGCCGCCGGGAATGGGGGTCGAATCGATGGGGGAGCCGTAGGTTAAAACGTTGGTGACGTTGAAGTGGCCGCGGAACTCCGCATCGGCCGCAAGGTTCGCGGCGGTCATGCCGCCCTGCGAGTGCCCCACCAGCATGACCGGCGCGTCACTGGGAATCCCCGCCTGCTGCATCGCCAACTGGACAGCCTCCGAAGCCGTGGACATGGTCCCTGACGCGGAGGAGAGGTTGCCCACGGTATCCATGGGGTTGGAACCGGAGCGGACGTTCCATTCGGACGTGCCCGGGATGGTCACGATGTACGCCGGCCCGCTGCCTTTGTCCACGGCGGTAATTCGAATGGCCGCGTCGGGAGTTCCGGACTTGCCGCCGTCGTCGTAGGCCGCCGTGACTCCTCCCATGATCTGCGCGAGGCTGCTCGGCACGGGAGTGCTGCGATGGCCGTCCTGCGCCGGGTCCGACCCGACGCCCACGGTTTGCGGGTCACCAGCCACCGGAGATCCGTCATCAAGCAGGTGCGGGTGCAGGAGTCCGGCGGAGGACAGGGTAACGCTCGCGTTCACCCCGGCGGCCAGCAGCACCGTTCCGCCCGCGATCAATTCGGTGACCGAGGGCGGCTCTCCGGTGCGGAGAAAGTCCCAGCCGAGGCCGCCGACGTCGCGCAGCCCGCCCAGTACATCTCCGCCCGCGTCAGCCAGATTGGACGTGGCCTCGGAAGCCCGGCCACCGAGCCAGCCCAGGCCATCGCCCACGGTGTCGCCTACCTTGCCGCCCACGGTGTCGATGAACTCGCCGGTTCCGTCCCACAGGTCGCCGGCCGCGCCGCCGGCACCCTCGATCAGGGTGTCCAGCAGGGTCGTCGATGCGCTGCCGTACTGGCTGCCGCCGGGCTGGGCGTCACCCGTGCGTCCCGAACTGGCGTCCTGCTGCTGGCGGACGTTTTCCCGCACGGCGTCCGAGGCCGCCCGCAGGGCCTCCGAGGTGGCCAGCAGCATCCTGCTGTGGGCCTTCCAGTCGCTGCGGAACTGCTCGCCGTCGGGCCCGCGCCAGGAGCTGGCCGTGATGACCGGTGTCAGTTGCCCGCTCAGCTGCGCGAAGCGCCGGCTCGCGCGGGTGAGCTCCTTCGCAAGGTGCTCGCCTTGCTCCAGGTCCATGCCGTGCAGGCTCATGATGCCGACTCCGCGGGGGTTCCGCCGGCCAGGAAATCGTGGGCGCCGAGCACGTGCCAGACAAGCTGGCGGGCGATGTCGCCGGCCGGGGCGTCGACCATTGCCAGACGGCGCGCCGTGGCCGGCCCGGTGGTGCTGACGGAATACAAGTTGTCCGACAATGCCCAGACTCCGGCCCCGTGATACTGCACGCCGGTGCCGACCGCCCGGGAGCGAACCTCGAAGTAGACCGTGGCGTTGGCCGCACTCACGGCGGCTGCCACGCCGGCTGCGATGCCGGTGGTGTTGCCTCGGGACAGGGCGGCGACGTCTGCTGCGGAGAGGGTGGTCTTCCCGCCGTCCCGGCCGGGTGCCGGACAGGATTTCCCGGTGACGATGTCGGGGCGTCCCGCCCCGGCCGTCAGCTCGGGGAACTGCGGCATCGACCTGGCCATGACCGGCCACAGCACCGCCTCCGATAGCAGCGTGACGGTGACGACGTCGGCGACGCTGACCGCAGTGACCCGTCCATCCGCTGAGGTGTCCACCGGTCGCGTAAATTCGACGGCGAGACCCCTGCCGTCGAAGAGGTTCACCCGGCAATGCGTCGAGAAGCCGTCCCAGCGTGACACCAGACTGACCTGGATCGGAGCGGCTGCACTCTGTCTGAGCGCACGCAGCCACTGGGGCCGGAGGGTTCCTGCGTCGTCCGTGATCCCGGCGGTGGTCAACTCGCGGGCAATGGCGGACCGGGTCGGTTCGTCCAGCCCCGCCAGGTCCGCCAGTGCGGCCGGGGCCGGGCCGGAACCGGAGCCTGCCAGGTCTGGGCCGCCGGCCTCCAGCGTTTCCGTGGCGCCCTGCACAGCCACGGCCCAAGCGAGGCTGGTCATCCGGAACGTGGTCGTCGCAGGAATCACTGCGGAATCTGGCATGGCTGGGACCTTTGGTTTGGGAACTGGTCGGAGGTGCGATGAGCCGCGATGACCGATGTATGGCAGGCTAACGCACTGCCTCACCCGGGGCCATGGGGACAACTTCCCGGCCCTGGCCGCCTGCTGGACTGAGGGGCGTACGGGCGGGGGCGGCTGCCCGGCGACGTCCCGGCGTCGGGCGTTCATGACGGCGCTATTGTTCCGGGGTGTCTTATGTCTCACAATGGCCCGGCCGTGGATTATCATGAGGGCATTCACCGGTACATTCCGGTGCCGCCTGCGCTACGAGACTCCGGCGCTGGCCAACTTTCCGACCATGGAGTCCAATGGGGACAAATGTCTGATCAGCTAGCCTTGCCGCGCCATGCCGCAGCGACTGCCGTGGGGGTCCTGGCGGATGGCATTGTCCGACGTGGGAGCGGCCGCACGGCCGGCGACTTGCCGGCGTCGTCCCGTTCCCGTTGCCGTTGGGTTGCGGGCCGATGACGATCGAGGCCACGGCCGACCCCGGCGAATTGCTCCCGCAGGAGCCTTCGGCCGAACATGATGGCGGGCTGCAGGTCCGCGCCGGCGCCCCGATCGGCGTCCGGATGATCGACGGCGGCATCATTGAAGTTGCGCTCCCGGCCAACGAGGAAATCGAGGGGCCCGCGGCGCGCGTTGCCGGTGCTACGGTCCGGGCGATGGCCAACGGCCGGCGGATGCCGGTGATGCTGGTTATTACCGGCGTGGTCGGCGTCAGCGTCGAAGCCCGGCAGGTTTACGCCGGTTCCATCGCCGCTTCAGCCTTTGCCCTGGTCGGTGAAAGCCCTGTTGACCGCGTGATCGCGCACTACCTGCTGCGCTCCAAGACCGAGACGATCCCGGCGCAATTCTTCACCTCCGAGGCCGAGGCCATCGAATGGTTAGGGCAGTACACGAGTGAAGACTGATCCGCCGGACCCCAGGTTGCACGCCCTCGTCGAAGGCATCGTCCGCATCGCAGGCGGCGACCTGACCACCAGAATTCCCCACTCCGGTGCCCGGGACGACGTCGCCGCGGTCATCGCCGGCATCAACCTGATGGCCGACGACCTGCAGACCATCTACCAGGAACTCGAGGAGCGTGTCGAAAGCCGGACGGCGATGCTGCGCGAGGCCCAGGTCGAGCTCGAGCGG
The DNA here is from genome assembly GCF_059816125.1 of Arthrobacter sp. 001422645. Classification (NCBI taxonomy): domain Bacteria; kingdom Bacillati; phylum Actinomycetota; class Actinomycetes; order Micrococcales; family Micrococcaceae; genus Arthrobacter; species Arthrobacter sp. 001422645. The sequence goes on from NZ_JCBANT010000011.1 coordinate 45,350, forward strand.
ATGGCCCTCACGGACCCGCTGACCCAGCTGGCCAACAGGACGGCGCTCAACTCGGTACTGAGCCACGCCCTGGCTGAGACGTCCCGGGGCGAAATGCCGCCGGCCCTCCTGGTCCTGGACCTGGATTCCTTCAAGGGCATCAACGACACGCTGGGACACAGCGCCGGCGACGATGTCCTCCGGGTGATCTCGCGGCGGCTTCAGGACGCTGTCAGGGAGACCGACACCGTCGCCCGCCTCGGCGGCGACGAATTCGCCGTGATGCTGCCGAAGTCCAACCTGGTCCGGGCGCGGCGGGTCGCCAACAGGATCCTCAAGGCCCTCGGCGAGAGCCTGGAAATCGGGGACCTGCGCATCACATGCGGCACCAGCATCGGACTGCGGGTCGCGGAACCCGGCCAGTCCGTGGACGATCTGGTCATGGAAGCGGACACCGCGATGTACGCGGCCAAAGCCCAGCCGCACAGCAGCATCAAGGTGTTCGAACCGGCACTCCTCTACGCACGCCGGCTGCAGAGCGTCATGATTACTGAAATGCGCGAGGCGATCCTCCAAGACCAGCTCACGCTGCACTACCAGCCGGTGGTGGAACTGGCCACCGGCAGGATTGAAGGCGTTGAGGCGCTGGTGCGCTGGAACCATCCGGAGCGCGGCCTGCTGATGCCCGATTCCTTCATCCCGCTCGCGGAAGAGACCGGGATGATCGTGGACCTCGGACACTGGGTGCTGCGGAACGCGGTGCGCCAGCTGCGGAGCTGGCAACAGAACCTGAAAGTGGACAGCGATTTCAACGTCCGCGTCAATATCTCCACCACCGAGCTGCAGAACCTGGACCTGATCGAACACGTCCGCGACATCCTCCGCGAAACAGGGGTGGACGCCGCAAACCTCATTGTCGAACTGACGGAGTCCATGGCCGTCAACGGCGGGGATGTGGACAAATACTCCCTTAGCGGGCTGCGGCGGCTGGGTGTGCAGCTCGAAATCGACGACTTTGGCACCGGCTATTCGTCCATCAGCTACCTGCGGAAGCTGCCGGTCAACGTGGTCAAGATCGACAAGAGCCTGATCGACGGCCTGGGTTCCGACGAGGACGAGAGCAAATTCGTGGCCGCGGTGCTGCACCTCATCCACGCGTGCGGGCTCAAAGCCGTCGCCGAGGGCATCGAGACGCCGGAGCAGGCGGCCGAACTGGTCCGGCTGGGCTGTTCGAGCGGCCAGGGCTACTACTTCGGCAGGCCCGTCCCGGCGTCGGACATTGAGGCGATGATCGGGCAGGGGAAGCTGGGGCAGCGGTAGCCGCCGGTCGGCGTTGAGCGGATATGAAGAACGGCGGGTACCGGAAGTCGCCTTCCGATACCCGCCGTTTTGTTGCCAGCCTTAGACGCTCGGCGTGGCGTCCGGCCACCAGCCCGGCGCTGCGGTCGGCGTGGAGTCCGGCCACCAGCCCGGAGCTGCGCTCGGCTTGACGTCGGGCCACCAGCCCGGAGCTGCGCTCGGCTTGACGTCGGGCCACCAGCCCGGAGCTGCGCTCGGCTTGACGTCCGGCCACCAGCCCGGAGCTGAGACCGAAGTCTGCCCCGAGTTGTCGCCGGAAGCCGAGATCGCGGCCGTTGCGGAGACACCCGCAGCAGCCAGCGCACCGGCGGCAAGGAGGATCGCGATGGATTTCTTCATTGAGTGCTCCTGATACGTATGTGACTGATGTTACTCGAGTGGTGCGAGTTCAGTATAAGGACAATCGACACGCCATGATGCAACAATTTTTCTGGAGGGTGAAAGCCTTGTGGTATTTGAGTATTCCTGCGTGGCCCTTGCGCAAATACTGCGGCGGTCATTATTGCCCGTGTTGTACATTTCAGGTCCCGCGGCAACGGATAATTGAGGCATGCAACAAAACTCCGTTTCGCCGCAGTATGTCGCCGCAGAGCTACTCGCGCGGGAACAGTGGGCCAATCACGACTTCGGTAACGCTGCCAGCAACGCGCGCAGTGCGGCGGAGATTGCTATGACTGACGGAGACCCGGAGGCTTGGTGGAACATGACGTTCTTCCAAGCAGAATGTCTTCTCGCCTCTGGAGAGTTCGAGCAGTGTGCGCTTATTGCTGCTCAGCTCGTCAGTGCACCGCTCGTTGGCGGAGGGCAGCTCCAAGCCAGGGTCAGAATAATGTTGTCCAAGGCGTGGCAGGGAGCGGGTCTTCTTGAAAGGGCAGCGGACGAAGCCAGGGAAGCAGCGGAACTGGTCACCGACGAAGCCGACATTGAGATCAACGTGACTGCCAGGCTGGCTTTGGTTGCGGCCTTGGGCGAAAGCGGCAAGATGGATGAGGCCTGGGCCGAGAGCCTTATCCTCGCCGACGTCATTTCGGCTGAAGTGGACGATCAGCTGCTTGGCAAGGCCTACTGGGCGATAGGCAACGCAGCATTCCTCAGCGGCCGTGTAGACGACGGGCTCCTCTACCATGATCTTGCGGCAAGCACCTTTTCGCCGGCAAGAAATCTGCATGTCTGGGCCAAGTTCAACAGCGCCTCGGCTGCCATGCGGCTGGCTGCTGAAGTGGCCGATGCGTCGACGCTTCGCTGCATTGAACGAGCAGAGTTGGCCACTGACGTCATAGGTGGAAGCGAAGAAGGCGTCCTGCTGCAGAAGTTGAACCGTGGCCATTGGAACTACTTGGCCGGCGACTGGGCCGGCGCTGTTGAGCTACTGGGCGAAATCTGCTGCGATGCTGAAGGGCTGCCGCCCCAGACGCTGGGCGAAGCCTGCCTGCTCTTGGGCCGGGCAAATGCTGCTATGGGAGACCTCGAAGCAGCCCAGGAGAATTTGCAGAAAGCCGCCGATCAGTTCGAAGCCGCAGGCGCACCGCAACGTGCCGACCAGGCCCGAGAGTATCTCGCAGCCGAAGCCTGATCCGGCCGGACTGGTTCTACCGCCGGACCCGTGGCGCGCCGCGTTGAGCATGCCCTCCGAGTGCCTCCACAGATGGACATAGTGGGACTCTGTCCAGTGGTCGCGGCTAAAGCTGGGCATGTCCCGTTGGCCTCGTGGCGCGCCGCGTTGAGCATGCCCTCTGGGTGCCTCCAAGGATGGACATAGTGGGACTGTGTCCAGTGGTCGCGGTTAAGGCTGGGCATGTCCCGTGGCGGGAGCGGTGGTGGAGGCAGGCTTGCGCCCCAGGAAGACTGCGGCGCCGCCAACCACCAGGCTCAGCACCAGCAGCACCCACCCGGCGACGGTGAGGCCGGAGGCGAGGGCCACCTGGCCGGCGTCGACGGTTTCGGCGGACATCATCGAATCGATCACCGCGTTGCCCCACAGCCTCACTCCCGCGAAGAGCAGGGGCACGGCCCACAGGGCCCAGCGCAATCCCTTCCGCGCCACGTTCGTGCCAATGAGCAGCAGCCAGGTGAAGCCGAAGATCAGCGGGAAGAGTGTGCCGGCCGTTTTGTGGATGTAGTTGAGTTGGCCCCGGGCGTCCTCGTCCATCGCGGCGCGCAGCTGCTCCACGAAGCTTTGGTCGAAGCCTCCGATCAAGGAATCCGGCATGGCAAGGCCGCCGCTGAGCTGGGTGAGCTGGTTGAGCGTGAGGAGGTGGAGGTACCAGAACAGGAACAGGCTGGCCACGACACCGGCAATCAGGATCAGGTTGCTGTTGCTCTGCGCCTTCTGCGGCGTCCGGCTGGTGCTGGGGTTGATCACCGCCGGCAACTGGTGCTGGGGGACGGCTGCGTTCGCGCCGTGTTTCTTGATCCGCTGTGCGGGAGTCTTGGCCATGGCTCCATTATCGCCCCGCCGCGCATCGCTGCAGGGCGCCGGGGCCGACGCTGCCCGGCCCGCGCCTGTTCACTGCCAGCAGGCGCCGATAGGCTGGAGCGCGTGACCGAACAAGGAAAGCACCGGCTCGGCCGGCACAGCACTGCTGAACTCAACCCCGCCGTGGACGACTACCAGCTCGCCGAGGCCCTTGTGCGCGAGGCCGGGACGCTGGCCCTCCTCATGCGGCAGGCCGGGCTGGAGGGACGGCAAAAGACGTCGGTGTCCGACGTCGTCACCGCCGCAGACCACGCCGCCGAGGCCTATGTGCTGGAACAGCTCCAGCGCTGCCGGCCCGACGACGGCATCCTCGGCGAAGAGGGCGCCTCCGTGGACGGCACCAGCGGCCGGACCTGGGTGATCGACCCGGTCGACGGGACGTATAACTTTCTGCATGGTTCCACCTACTGGTGCTCCGCTATTGCCCTCAAGGATTCTTCCGGTGTGGTGCTCGGCGGGATCTTCCAGCCCGAGGAGGACAAGCTTTGGCTCGGCGGAACAGCCCGGCGGGCAACGCTCAACGGCGAACGGCTGACCACTTTCGGCGGCGCGGGGGTCCCCGGCGCCGGCCGGGCGGAGACGCCATTATCCGAACTCGGTGCCGCGACCTACATCCACCCCACCTGGCTCGCCGATCCGCTGTGCGCGATGCCATGGCACGCCGCCGCGACCTCCGCCGCCGCGCTGCGCATGTTCGGCTCGGGCTCCTGCGACCTGAGCCGGGTGGCCGACGGTGAACTGGGCTGCTGGTTCCAGCACAGTTGCCCGGAATGGGACTGGCTGCCCGGGAAAGCCATTGTCCTCGCGGCCGGCGGAGCGGCCGACGTCGTGCGGGTCAACGGACTCGACTGGTTCGTTGCCGGCGGCACGACGGCGGTCCGTCAGCTCCGCGCCGCCCTCGAATCCGGCTCCGTGGCCTAGGTCCGGGAGTCCCGCTCCCTCCGCCCTGCGGGGGACATGCTCATTGCCGACGCTGAACTGGTCACGCGCAGGACTGGACATGCTCATTCTTCGCTTCCGCGGCCGGGGGACATGCTCATTCTTTCCCGCCGGGAGTGGGCATATGGGCAGTATGTCCAGTGGTTGCGGCTAGGGGAGGGCATGCCCGGATGGAGGGTCTGTACGGTCGAGGGGACATGCTCATTCTTGGCCGCGGGGGGATGGGCATCTGGGCAGTATGTCCCGTGGCTGCGGCCAGGGGAGGGCATGTCCCAAGGGGGCGGACCTGACTGTCAGCGGCACCGCCTAGACTTGTTAACACCATGGATATGTTGTTTGACCCTTACGCCGACGGACCCTTCCAAGCTGCCTCGAAGACGGGGACGCGCACCAAAACGCCTGCCGGCAACGGGATGACGGCTCTGGGTTCCGCCCTGAATTCTGCCCCGGGCGGCGGGCACGAGGGCGGCCACGGGGACCGCCCGGCCGGGGAGGGGGACCACCCCCGGCTCCCGGGCGCGGCCGAGCTCCTTGAAGGGCTCAACCCCCAGCAGGAAGAAGCCGTCAAACACTCCGGCAGTGCCCTCCTGATCGTCGCAGGCGCCGGCTCGGGCAAGACCCGCGTGCTCAGCAACCGCATTGGCTACTTGATCGCCACCCGGCGCGCACATCATGGTGAGATCCTGGCCATCACCTTCACCAACAAGGCTGCCGCCGAAATGCGGGAACGGGTCGAAGCCCTCGTGGGCGCCCGGGCCAAAACCATGTGGGTCTCCACTTTCCACTCCTCCTGCGTCCGCATCCTGCGCCGCGAAGCCAAGAATGTCGGCCTGAACTCCAACTTCTCCATCTACGATTCCGCGGACTCGCTGCGCCTCATCACCCTCGTGGCCAAGAACCTGGACCTCGACCCGAAGCGGTTCGCCCCCAAAGCGATCCAGCACAAGATCTCGGCGCTCAAGAACGAGCTGATCGACGCTGACAGCTACTCCTCCAGCGCCAATTACAACGACCCCTTCGAACAGGCAGTCGCCGAGGTCTTCAAGGGCTATACGCAGCGGCTCCGCCAGGCCAACGCCATGGACTTCGATGACCTGATCGCCGAAACGGTCTACATGTTCCGGGCCTTCCCCGCGCTCGCCGAGTCCTACCGGCGGCGCTTCCGGCACGTCCTGGTCGACGAATACCAGGACACCAACCACGCCCAGTACGCGCTGGTGCGCGAGATCGTGGGCGAGGGCGAGGGCGCGGCGGAACTCACCGTCGTCGGCGACTCTGACCAGTCGATCTACGCCTTCCGCGGCGCGGACATCCGGAACATCGTGGAGTTCGAGAAGGACTACCCGGACGCCCGCACCATCAAACTTGAGCAGAACTACCGCTCCACCCAGACCATCCTCAGCGCCGCCAATTCGGTCATTTCCCGTAACCCCAACCGGCCGGAGAAGCGGCTGTGGACAGCGGAGGGCGACGGCGAGAAGATCGTCGGCTACGTCGGCGAGAACGAACACGACGAAGCCCAGTTCATTGCCAAGGAGATCGACCGGCTGCAGGACGAAGGCGACCTCCGGCCCGGGGACGTCGCCATCTTCTACCGCACCAACGCACAGTCCCGCTCCATCGAGGATGTCCTGGTCCGCGTCGGGCTTCCGTACAAGGTGGTCGGCGGGACCCGCTTTTACGAGCGCAAGGAAATCAAGGACGCGCTCGCCTACCTGCGCGTGCTGGTCAACCCGGACGACGACGTTAATCTCCGCCGCATCCTGAATGAGCCCAAACGCGGCATCGGCGACCGGGCCGAGGGCGCGGTGGCCTCGCTCGCGCAGCGCGACCGGATCTCCTTTATGGCGGCAGCCCGCCGCGCCGATGAGGCGCCGGGCATGGCCACCCGGTCCGTTAATGCCGTCCAGGGCTTCGTGAAGTTGCTCGACGACCTCGCCGAGGTGGCCTCCGGATCCGGTGCGGCCGCTGCCCTGGAAGCCGTGCTCGAACAGACTGGCTACCTCGCAACCCTGCGTTCCAGCACCGACCCGCAGGACGAGTCCCGGGTGGAGAACCTCGCCGAACTGGTCGCCGTCGTCAGGGAATATGAACGCGACAACCCGGAGGGGTCACTGGGCGCCTTCCTGGAAGGCGTCTCCCTCGTGGCCGACGCCGACCAGATCCCGGACGCGCCGGAGGGGTCCGCCGACGAGCTGGCGGCCGCCGTCGCCGAAGCCAAGCGGCTGGGCGTGGTCACCCTGATGACCCTGCACACCGCCAAGGGACTGGAATTTCCGGTGGTGTTCCTGACCGGCATGGAGCACGGCCTGTTCCCGCACCAGCGCTCCGCCACCGACCCCAAGGAACTCGCTGAGGAACGCCGGCTGGCGTACGTCGGCCTGACCCGGGCCCGGAAGCGCCTGTACCTGACCCGCTCCGAGGTCCGCAGCATGTGGGGCCAGAGCCAGTACAACCCGGCCAGCCAGTTCATCGAGGAAATCCCGGCCGACCTCGTGGAGTGGAAGCGTGAAGGCTCCACCCGCCAGGCCGGCGGCTGGGGGAGCGGTGCCTCCATCGGCTCGAGCCGCTACGGCGGATCGTTCTGGGGAGCGGGCACCGCGCGCGGCGCCGAAGCCAGCCCCACGGCCGGATTTAATGCCGACGTCCCGGCGGCCATCGCCAAGAACCGCGTGCAGCCGCAGAAAGAGGTGGTCGCCGTCAGCGTGGGGGACAAGGTCAACCACACGAGCTTCGGCAACGGCACCGTGCTGGCCGTCGAGGGGGCGGGGGACAAAACCGTCGCCAAGGTGAAGTTCAGCGTCGGAGAGAAGCGGCTCCTGCTCCGCTACGCCCCGCTGACAAAGCTCGACGCCTGACAGGCCCCGCACCCGGCAAGCCGGCACATGCCGTGCCGCCGCGCCCGGCTGCGTCCGGCCGGCCACATCGGACAGGCATAATGGAGCCCATGCGACGGACACTGCTGGGGACCCTGGCCGCCCTTACCTTGATGGCGTCCACGGCATGCACCGTCACGCAGAAGGACCCGGACTACGTTCCGCCCGCGCCACTGCCTGCGCTGGAGCAGCTCACGCAGGCGCCCCTGACGGACGCGGCGAAATACGCGGCGGGCCAGGACGTCCTCAGCTTCGCGACCGCGGACCGGAACGTGGTCTGCTCCCTGACGTCGGCCAAAGGCCGGCACGTGAACCTCCCGTACGAGCAAAACGGCTTCGCGGATTCCAACAACAACAAGCTGGCCACGGTCCCCGTGGCGCATTGCGAACTTGCGGCCTATCCCAAGCCGGCGCCGAAGGACATCACGGACGATTGCGGCGGAACGGGCCTCGGCTACCTCGGCGGCGTCGCGCTGCTCACCCCGGAGAAGGCCGGATACGGCGAATGCCGTTCCGGCGTCACACAGCAGGAGGCCGAATTCGGCCCCGGCGGCAGCCGCAAGGGCCCCATTTCCCAGCTGCCCGTTCTCGACGACGGCCAGAACCTCGAGCGCAACGGCCTGCGCTGCTCGGCCTACAACGGCGGTGTCGCCTGCGGAAACGTCTCCGCCGGCGTCGCCTTCTTCGTGTCGCGGGATCATTACGAGCTGATCCCGGCCGCCGGAAAAAAGGCCCCGCAGGCCCCCTCGGAAGCCTCAAAAACCCCGTAATCTAGCGGTTTTTCTACGCTCCATAGAATAGTGTCCTTACTCACATAACGGGTACTCTGGAACGGGCTGGTCCCCAGAAAGGACTAGAGTTCCGAAAGGAGCATTGCGCCGTGTGGCTCGTTTCCAAGCTAGTCGCAGGGTGCGTTTATTCCGCAGCCCGGTAACCGCGATAACGTGGGGTCCGGCTGTACAGAAACTACTTCGACGTAGAAGGACACTAAACCGTGGACCTGTTTGAATACCAGGCGCGCGATATGTTCGAGGCGCACGGTGTACCCGTGCTTGCTGGCATCGTGGCGCACACCCCTGAAGAAGCAAAGGCAGCTGCCGAAAAAATCGGCGGAGTCACTGTCGTAAAGGCGCAGGTCAAGGCCGGAGGCCGCGGCAAAGCCGGCGGCGTCAAGGTCGCCAAGACCGCTGACGAGGCGTTTGAACACTCCACCAACATCCTCGGCATGGACATCAAGGGCCACACCGTCCACCGCGTGATGATCGCCCAGGGTGCGGACATCGCCGAGGAATACTACTTCTCCGTTCTCCTGGACCGGGCCAACCGCAACTACCTGGCCATGTGCTCGGTTGAAGGCGGCATGGAAATCGAGCAGCTCGCCGTTGAGCGCCCCGAAGCCCTTGCCAAGATCGCGATCGACCCGGCCGTCGGCATCGACCAGGCCAAGGCCGACGAAATCGTCGCCGCCGCAGGCTTCGCCGAGGAACTGCGCGGCAAGGTCGCCAGCGTCATCCTGAAGCTCTGGGACGTTTTCAAGAAGGAAGACGCCACCCTCGTGGAGGTCAACCCGCTGGTCCTGACCGGTGCCGGCGACATCGTTGCCCTCGACGGCAAGGTCTCCCTCGACGAGAACGCTGACTTCCGTCACCCCAAGCACGCCCACCTTGAAGACAAGGACGCTGCTGACCCGCTCGAGGCCAAGGCCAAGGCGCAGGACCTCAACTACGTCAAGCTGGACGGCTCCGTCGGCATCATCGGTAACGGTGCCGGTCTGGTCATGTCCACCCTCGACGTCGTTGCCTACGCCGGCGAGAACCACGGCAACGTCAAGCCCGCCAACTTCCTGGACATCGGCGGTGGAGCTTCCGCCGAGGTCATGGCCGCAGGCCTCGACGTCATCCTGGGCGACCCGCAGGTCAAGTCCGTCTTCGTTAACGTCTTCGGCGGCATCACCGCCTGTGACGCCGTCGCCAAGGGCATCGTCGGTGCACTGGCCGAGCTGGGCCACTCCGCGAACAAGCCGCTGGTAGTCCGCCTCGACGGCAACAACGTTGAGGAAGGCCGCCGCATCCTGGCCGAGGCCAACCACCCGCTGGTTACCCTGGCCGCCACCATGGACGAGGGCGCCGACAAGGCTGCCGAGCTCGCCAACGCAGCGAAGTAGAGGGACTCGACTATGTCTATTTATCTGAACAAGGACTCCAAGGTCATCGTCCAGGGCATCACCGGCGGCGAAGGCACCAAGCACACCGCACTGATGCTGAAGGCCGGCACCAACGTTGTGGGCGGCGTCAACGCCCGCAAGGCCGGCACCACGGTCCTGCACGGCGACACGGAGATCACCGTCTTCGGCACCGTCAAGGAAGCCATGGCCGAGACCGGCGCTGACGTTTCCATCGTCTTCGTCCCGCCGGCCTTCACCAAGGACGCCGTCGTTGAAGCCATCGAGGCCGGCATCGGCCTGGTCGTCGTCATCACCGAAGGCGTGCCCGTCCAGGACTCCGCCGAGTTCTGGGCACTGGCCCAGTCCAAGCTGGACGCCAACGGCAAGCAGGTCACCCGCATTATCGGACCGAACTGCCCCGGCATCATCACCCCCGGCGAGGCCCTCGTTGGCATCACCCCGGCCAACATCACCGGCAAGGGCCCCATCGGCCTCGTCTCCAAGTCAGGCACCCTGACCTACCAGATGATGTACGAACTGCGCGACCTCGGCTTCTCCACCGCCATCGGCATCGGCGGCGACCCTGTCATCGGCACCACCCACATCGACGCGCTCGAAGCGTTCGAGGCTGACCCGGAGACCAAGGCGATCGTCATGATCGGCGAAATCGGCGGCGACGCCGAAGAGCGTGCCGCCGACTACATCAAGGCACACGTCACCAAGCCGGTTGTCGGCTACGTGGCCGGCTTCACCGCTCCGGAGGGCAAGACCATGGGCCACGCAGGCGCCATCGTCTCGGGCTCCGCGGGCACCGCCCAGGCCAAGAAGGAAGCCCTCGAGGCTGCTGGCGTCAAGGTCGGCAAGACGCCGTCCGAGACCGCCACGCTCCTGCGCGAAGTCTTCGCAGCCCTCTAGGCTCACAGCACCACCACACGCGGGGTCACCGCCGGCCCGTCCTACTCGCTGGGATGGACCGGAGGTGACCCCGCGTTGTGCGTTTAACGAAAGTACGACGGCGGCGGGTCACCATCCCCACGGATGGTGACCCGCCGCCGTCGTGCACTGCTTTCAAGAACACGGCCGTTCGGCACCACGGCCAGCCAGGAACGGTGCAGCTCAGACTTTTGCGCCGGCCAGGAGTTCGTCGAGCCGCTCGTAGCCTTCGGTCAGCCCGCCTTCCATGCCGGACTGCGCCATGCCGTCGCGCGCCTCCATGCTGGGATACACCCCGTGGGCCTTCAGCCGGGTGCGGCCGCCGCCAAGATCCTCGAAGGTGAGGAACTCGATGCTGACGACGTCCGGGTAGCCGTCGAACTCGAAGGTCTGGATGGCGAAGTCGTTTTCCCGGACCGTGTGGAAGACCCCGGTGAAGCCGTAGGTGTCGCCGTCCGGTCCCTTGTGGGTGTAGCGGTAGCTGCCGCCGGTCCGGAAATCGTAGTGGTCGATCTCCATCTTCAGCCGCCGCGGGCCGAGCCACTGGGCTACGAGTGCGGGTTCCTTGTGGGCCCGGAACACCTCGGCGACGGGGAAATCGAACTCCCGCTCGCAATCGATGAAGGGCAGGCCCTCCGGGACACTGAGTTTCAGGGCGTTGGTCATGATGATGAGTCCTTTGCCTGGGTGCCGCGTGCCGCGGCGTTCGATTGGAGCACGGCGTCAAGGCTCCGGAACTGCTCCTCGCGGACCAGCCGGTACTGGTCGATCCATGCGGTGAGCGCCTCCAGCCGTGCGGGGTTCAGGTGGACGGGCCGGCGCTGCGCGTCGCGGGTGCGGGTGACCAGCTGCGCCTGCTCGAGGACCTGGATGTGTTTCGAGACCGCCTGCTTGGTGATCGCGAAGGGTTCCGCCAGTTCGTTCACGGTGGCCGGGCCCCGGCTGAGCCGGGCAATGATGCGGCGGCGGACGGGGTCGGCGAGGGCCAGGAAGGCCGAGTCGAGCATGTCGTCGTCGCGGACCTGCACTTGGTTCCCCACCTCCTCGCCGTCGGTAGCCATCCGGTTGTCATTCAGTAATCAACCTACGGCTAATCAACTAACTCATTGATCAACCTTCTGGTTGTTTAAGACTACGCCTGGTGGCCGGGCGCGCGCAATACCTCAACGCGGGGTCACCAAACCTTGCATCACTCTTCCACGCTTTGTTAGTATGTCAGGACAAACTATCGAGGGAGCAAAGAGTGCCTCTCGTGCGCATAGACGTCAACCAGGGCCACGGCCCCGAGCGGCTCCGGCAGATCAGTCAGGGCATCCACGACGCCATCCTGGCCGAATACGGCATTCCGGAGCGGGACTATTTCCACGTGCTGACTGAGCATGCGCAGGGGCAGATCGTCGCCCAGGATGCGGGGCTGGGGTTTGAGCGGACGCCGGATGTTGTGATGATCCAGATCTTTACGCAGGCGGGACGCAGCCAAGAGGCCAAGCAGTCCCTGTTTGCGGCGATCGCCGCAAACCTGGCCGCAGACGGAATCACCGGTGGAGACGTCTTTATCGGCTACGTCGAAAACGGGCCGGGGGACTGGTCGTTCGGTTTCGGCCGCGCCCAGTATGTGACCGGCGAACTCGCCACTCCCTGGCGGTAGTTCCGGCGCGCCCCAGATCTCACAGGGAGTGCGCAGGGGGTTGCGGGCCGGGAGGATTCCGGGCTCCGTGTAATGTTGTAAATATGTCAGTACAAACCTTTGACAGTACATGGATTCTAGGGCAGAGTAGTCGATGTGGCCCCGCTCACTGCGGGGCATCCGGAGCCCCCTCCGGGCCACACATACTGACATGCAGCCGCTGTGTAAAGGTACAGAGTTCACACCAGAAAGGTCCACGATCACCGTGACCCACGAACTGCTCACGATCGGGCGCATCAGCGTTGATATCTACCCGAATGACATCGGGGTGGATCTGGAGGATGTCACGTCCTTCGGAAAGTACCTGGGCGGCTCCCCGTCCAACGTGGCCGTGGCCGCGGCCCGCCACGGCCGCCGAACCGCCGTCATCACCCGAACCGGCGACGACGCCTTCGGCAGATACCTGCATCGCGAACTGCGCAAGTTCAACGTGGACGATTCCTTCGTCACCGCCGTCAAGGAATGGCCCACCGCGGTGACGTTTTGCGCGATCAAACCCCCGGAGGACTTCCCGCTGTACTTCTACGGACGGTTTCCCACGGCGCCGGACTTGCAGATCAAGGCAGGGGAGCTGGACCTCGGCGCCATCCGGGACGCCGGCATCTTCTGGTCCACGGTGACTGGCCTCTGCCAGGAGCCCAGCCGCGCGGCGCACCTCGCCGCCCACGAGGCACGGCCCCGCACCGGGCTGAAGCCGGGCCAGTTCACCATCCTGGACCTCGACTACCGGCCGATGTTCTGGGCCTCCGAAGAGGAAGCCCGGGAGCAGGTCGCCAAGATCCTTCCGCACGTCACCGTCGCGATCGGCAATGACAAGGAATGTGCCGTCGCCGTCGGCGAGGGCACCCCGGACGAGCAGGCGGACCGGCTGCTGGCAGCCGGCGTCGAAATCGCCGTCGTGAAGCTTGGCCCCGAAGGCGTGATGGCCAAGACCCGCACCGAGCGTGTCGTGTCCGCCCCGGTCCCGGTGGAGACCGTCAACGGCCTCGGCGCCGGTGACTCCTTCGGCGGGGCCTTCTGCCACGGACTGCTGTCCGGCTGGCCGCTCGCCCAGATCCTCGACTTCGCCAACGCAGCAGGCGCCCTGGTCGCCTCCCGGCTGTCCTGCGCGGATGCCATGCCGACGCCGGGGGAAGTCACCTCCCTGCTCGCCGAACGCGGCCGCCTGGTGCCGGGCACCCACGCCCCCGAAGGAGCAACGCTGTGAGCCTCAATCCCGCCTCCGCCACCACCGCCACGGACGATGATCCCCGCCGCTACGAGCATCTGAGCACCATCCGGCTCGAGGACCCGGACGCGATCGCCCGCGCCGCGAAGGCGCGCCGCCGCCACCCCGGTCTGAAATCCGGCACGCAGAACTTCATTGTCGCCGCCGACCACCCGGCCCGCGGCGCCCTCGCGGTCGGCAACGACCCCGTGGCGATGGCAGACCGCCGCCAGCTCCTGGACCGGCTGCAGATCGCGCTCGCCAACCCGGACGTGGACGGCATTCTCGCATCCCCGGACATCATGGACGACCTGCTCCTGCTCGGGGCGCTGGACGGCAAGCTGCTCTTCGGCTCGATGAACCGCGGTGGGCTCTCCGGCCTCGTCAACGAGTTCGACGACCGCTTCACCGGCCACACGGCCGCCGCGCTGGAAGCGCTGGGGGCCGACGGCGGCAAGATGCTCACCCGCATCTGCCTCGGCGATCCGGACACCGTGGCCACCCTGGAAGCCACCGCCAAAACCATCGATTCGCTCGCCGAACGCAAGCTCATCGCCATGGTGGAACCCTTCCTGTCCGTCCGGGAGCACGGCAAGGTCCGCAACGACCTCTCCACCAATGCCGTGATCAAGTCGGTGGCCATCGCCGAGGGGCTTGGCTCCACCAGCGCGTACACCTGGATGAAGCTCCCGGTGGTGGCTGAGATGGAGCGCGTCATGGCGGCCACCACAATGCCCACCGTGCTGCTCGGCGGAGATCCGGACAGCAGCCAGGACGACGTCTTTGCGAGCTGGGAAGCGGCCCTCGCGCTGCCCGGCGTCCAGGGACTCACCGTCGGACGGACCCTGCTGTACCCGCACGACGGCGACGTCGCCGGCGCCGTGGCGACCGCGGCCTCGCTGCTGCACCGGTCCGCCCCGCGCACCCTGTCCACCCGCACCGCAGAAGTATCGGAGTAACTTCCCATGGGAATCAGATCTGCCTCAGGAACACGCAGAATGACGGTCGCCCAGGCCGTCGTCGAATACCTGTCCAAGCAGTACACCGTCGACTCGATCGGCGGCCAGGACTACCGTGAGCGGCTGATTCCGGGCACTTTCGGGATCTTCGGCCACGGCAACGTTGCCGGCGTCGGGCAGGCCCTCAAGCAGTATCAGCAGCTCGACCCGACGATCATGCCGTACTACCAGGGCCGGAACGAACAGGCCCAGGCGCACCAGGCCGTCGGCTACGCCCGGCACACCCGGCGGCGCCAGACCTTCGCGATCAGCACCTCGATCGGTCCGGGTTCCTCGAACCTGCTCACCGGCGCGGCACTGGCCACCACCAACCGGCTCCCCGTGCTGCTGCTGCCCAGCGACACGTTCGCTACGCGGGCCGCGGACCCGGTGCTGCAGCAGCTCGAGCAGCCCTACGCCTACGACATCACCGTCAACGACGCGTTCCGGCCGCTGTCCAAGTTTTTTGATCGGGTTTCCCGGCCCGAGCAGCTGTTCTCCGCGTTCCACCACGGGTTGCGTGTCCTGACGGACCCGGCCGAGACCGGCGCGGTCACCATCTCGCTGCCCCAGGACGTCCAGGCCGAGGCCTTCGACGTGCCGGAGGAATTCCTCGCCGAACGCGAATGGCGGATCCGCCGTCCCGACGCCGACGACGAGGACATCCGCCGCGCCGCGGACGCGATCCGCGCCGCGAAGCGTCCGCTCATCATCGCCGGGGGCGGCGTGCTCTACGCGTACGCCAACGAGGAACTCGCCAGGTTCGTGGACCTGACCGGCATCCCGGTGGGCAACACCCAGGCCGGCGTTGGTGTCCTGCCCTGGGACCACAGGTTCTCCCTCGGCGCGATCGGCTCCACCGGCACCACGGCGGCCAACGCCGTCGCTGCCGAGGCCGACCTGATCATCGGCATCGGCACCCGCTATGAGGATTTCACCACCGCGTCCCGGACCGCGTTCCAGAACCCGGACGTGAAGTTCATCAACATCAACGTAGCCGCGATCGACGCCTACAAGCACGGCAGCTCCCTGCCGATCGTCGCGGACGCCCGCAAGGCCCTGATCAAACTGAACCAGGCCCTCGGCGGCTACCGGATCGGCGCGGACCTGGAAGAGCGGATCGCGGCCGAGAAGACCCGCTGGAACACTACGGTGGACGCGGCGTTCGACACCCGCTTCACCCCGCTGCCGGCCCAGAACGAGATCATCGGCGCCACCAGCCGGGCCATGGACGCCCAGGACGTGGTCATCTGTGCGGCGGGGTCCCTCCCCGGGGACCTGCACAAGATGTGGCGCGTCCGGGACCCGTTCGGCTACCACGTCGAATATGCCTACTCCTGCATGGGCTACGAAATTCCGGGCGGCCTCGGCGTCAAGCGTGCGGCGCTGGCCGAAGCCGCGAAGGGCGGAGCGCAGCGTGACGTCGTCGTCATGGTGGGGGACGGTTCCTACCTGATGATGCACACCGAACTGGTCACCGCCGTCGCCGAGCGGATCAAGCTGATTGTGGTCCTGATCCAGAACCACGGCTACGCCTCGATCGGCTCGCTCTCCGAGTCCCTCGGCTCGCAGCGCTTCGGCACCCAGTACCGCGCCCTGGACGAGGAGCACCACAGCTTCGACGACGGCGAGCGGCTCCCCGTGGATCTGGCCCTGAATGCCGAAAGCCTCGGCGTGAAGGTGATCCGGATCGAACCGGGGGAGAAGGTCATCGCCGAACTCGAACAGGCCGTCCGCGACGCCAAAGCGGCGCCCGAACGCGGCGGCCCGATTGTCATCCATGTCGAATCGAATCCGCTGCTGGACGCCCCCGGTTCCGAGTCCTGGTGGGACGTTCCGGTGTCCCAGGTCTCCGAACTGGACTCCACCAAGCAGGCCTTCCAGACCTACGTCGACCACAAGAGCCGCCAGCGCAAGCTGCTGGGCTGAGCCCCCTTCACCCCTCCCGCATATCCACAGACCAAGGAAGTCCATCACCATGTCAACGACGACCGTCACCACCAAAACCATCCACCACTTCATCAACGGCGCAGAAACCGCCGGCGACGGCACCCGCACCCAGCCCGTCTACAACCCGGCCACCGGCGCCGTCACCGGGGAGCTGCGGCTGGCCAACCGGGCGGACCTGGACGCCACGGTGGCCGCCGCCCGCGCGGCCGCCGACAGCTGGGGCGACTTCTCGCTGGCCAAGCGCACCGCCGTGCTGTTCAAGTTCCGCGAACTCGTCGCGGCGCACGTCGACGCCCTCGCCGAGCTGATCACCGCCGAGCACGGCAAGGTCCTCTCCGACGCCAAGGGCGAGATCGGCCGAGGCCTCGAGGTCATCGAGTATGCCTGCGGCATCCCGACACTCCTCAAGGGCGACTACTCGGACCAGGTCTCCACCGGCATCGACGTCTTCTCCTTCCGCGAGCCGCTCGGCGTCGTCGCCGGCATCACCCCGTTCAACTTCCCGGTGATGGTGCCGCTGTGGATGGCTCCCATGGCGATCGCCACCGGCAACGCCTTCATCCTGAAGCCCTCCGAACGCGACCCCTCGGCCTCGATGCTGCTGGCCAAGCTGTGGAAAGACGCGGGCCTGCCCGACGGCGTCTTCCAGGTCCTGCACGGCGACAAGGAAACCGTCGACGGGCTCCTGACCCACCCGGACGTGGACGGCATCTCCTTTGTCGGCTCAACCCCGATCGCCAAGTACGTCCACGAGACCGCCACCAAGCACGGCAAGCGCGTCCAGGCCCTCGGCGGCGCCAAGAACCACGCCATCATCCTGCCCGACGCCGACCTCGACAATGCCGCGGACCACCTCGCCGCCGCCGCCTTTGGGTCCGCCGGTGAGCGCTGCATGGCCATCTCGGTCGCCGTCGCCGTCGGTGACGCCGCCGAGCTGCTGGTCGAGAAGGTCCAGGAACGCGCCCTGGCGGTCAAGGTCAACAACGGCACCGCGCCGGGCGCCGAAATGGGCCCCGTCATCACCCCGGCGTCCAAGGAGCGCATCGTCCGGATCGTCACCGAAGCCGAGGCCGCCGGAGCGGCGATGGTGGTGGACGGCCGCGGCCTGGTCGTCGCAGGCCACGAGGACGGTTTCTGGGTGGGCCCCACCGTCATCGACCACGTCAAGACCGAAATGACCGCCTACAGCGAGGAAATCTTCGGACCCGTCCTCGTCGTCGTCCGGGTGGAGGACCTGGACGCCGGTATCGCCCTGATCAACTCCAACCCCTACGGCAACGGCACCGCCATCTTCACCTCCTCCGGCGCCAACGCCCGCAAGTTCCAGCGCTCCGTCACCGTGGGCATGATCGGCATCAACGTGCCGCTGCCCGTGCCGGTGGCGCACCACTCCTTCGGCGGCTGGAAGGCCTCGCTCTTCGGCGACAAGCACATCTACGGCCCCGAAGGCGTCTCCTTCTATACCCGCGGCAAGGTGGTCACGTCCCGCTGGCCCGAACCGACCCACGCCTCGGGCGCCTCCTACAACTTCCCCTCCAACTAGTCCCGGCCCGACCAAGAAAGACAACGCTGTCATGACTGAGAACAAGCTGATCATCGGCACCGCGCCGGACTCCTGGGGCGTCTGGTTCGCGGATGACCCCAAGCAGACCCCATGGGAACGCTTCCTCGACGAGGTGGCCGAATCCGGCTACAAGTGGATTGAACTCGGCCCCTACGGCTACCTCCCCACCGACCCCGCCCGGCTCGCCGAGGAGCTCAAGGCCCGCGACCTGCAGATCTCGGCCGGCACCGTGTTCACCGCCTTCCACCGTGGCCTGGACCAGTGGGAAACCGCGTGGGAGCCGGCCCGCAGGGTCGCCGAACTCACCGCCGCGATGGGCGGCGAACACATCGTGGTGATCCCCGCGATGTGGCGCGACGACGTCACCGGCGAGGCCGTGGAAAGCGGCGAGCTCACCGAAAAGGCCTGGGCCGACCTCTTCGCCGGGCACAACCGCCTCGGCAAGACCCTGCTGGAGGACTTCGGCCTGAAGCAGCAGTTCCACTCCCACGCGGACTCCCACGTCGGCGCGCAGGAGGACATCGAGACCCTGCTCGCCGCCACGGACGGCCAGTACCTCAACCTGTGCCTGGACACCGGGCACGCCGAGTACTGCGGTGCGTCCAGCCTGGAGTTGATCAAGAACTACCCGGACCGGATCGGCTACCTGCACCTCAAGCAGATCAACCCGGACATCCTCAAAAAGGTCAACCAGGAGAACATGACCTGGGCCGCTGCCAACCTGGCCGGCGTCATGACCGAACCGCCGAACGGCCTGCCGGACCTGCGCGCCGTCATCGAGGCCGTCGAGGCGCTGAACCGCCCGATCTTTGGCATCGTGGAACAGGACATGTACCCCGTAGCCTTCGATGTGCCCATGCCGATCGCCAAGCGCACCCGCAACTACCTGCTCTCCTGCGGCTCCCGCACCGCCGTCAACTAGAACTCAAAGGACCAGAACCATGACCAAGACCCTCCGTGTAGCTGTCATCGGCGCCGGCCGTATGGGCGCAGACCACATCCTGCGGCTTAACACCCGCATCCACGGCGCGGAAGTTGCCGCCGTCGTCGACGTCGACCTGGCCCGCGCCCAGGCCGCCATCGAGGGAATCCCGGGCGCCGTCGCCCTGGCCGACGCCGACGAGGCGCTCAACAACGGCGACGTCAACGCCGTGCTGATCGCCACGCCCGGCTTCCTGCACGAGGACATCCTGCTCAAGGCGATTGCCAAGGACATCCCGATCCTCTGCGAGAAGCCGCTCACCCCGGACGCCGCCTCCGCCTGGAAGATCGTCCAGGCCGAGGAACAGCTGGGCCGCCAGCGCATCCAGGTCGGCTTTATGCGCCGCTTCGACGCCGAATACGCCGCCCTGGGCGACATCATCCGGAGCTCCGAACTCGGCGAGCTGCTGATGCTCCACCACCAGCACCGCAACCCGACCACCCCGGCCGGCTTCACCAACGAGATGCTGATCAACGACTCCGTGGTGCACGAGTTCGACGCCATCCGGTTCTTCACCGGCGAGGAGATCACGTCCGTCCAGGTCCGCCTCGGCAAGGCCACCAGGAACGCTCCGGCAGGCCAGCACGACCCGCAGCACGTGCTGATCGAAACCGAATCCGGCGTCCTGGCCGACGTCGAGATCTTCGTCAACGCCAAGTTCGGCTACGAGGTGGCCACGCAGGCCTCCTTCGAGGACGGCATCGTCAGCATCGGCGGCGACAAGGGCCCGTCCACGCGCACTGCCGGCCGCTGGGGCGGGAACATCACCCCCGGCTTCGAGGAGCGCTTCGGCGCCGCCTACGACGTCGAAATCCAGTCCTGGGTGGACGCCGCCGTCCGCGGTGAAATCGGCGGACCGACGGCCTGGGACGGGTACGCCACCGCCGCCTGCTGCGAGGCCGGCGTCGAGGCGCAGAAGAACGGCGAAAAGGTCGCCGTGAAGCTCAACGCCAAGCCCGCGCTCTACCGCTAGGACGAACGGGAGGGGGCCGTGGCCCCCTCCCGTTCCTCCGGTCCCACGCTCAACCCGCCAGATCCGCAATGGAGTGTTCCGAAGTGAAAATCGCACTTGATCCCACGCCGTTCCACCACAGCCTCGGACTCCTGGAGTTCCCGCGCGTCGTCGCCGACCTCGGCTACGAGTACATGCAGATGACCCCGCACCCCGATTTCATCCCGTTCTTCAACCACCCGAAGGCCGACGACGAACTGGTGGGCCAGCTGAAGGCGGCCTGCAAGGACGCCGGGATCGAAATCGCCTCCGTGCTGCCGGTCCTGCGCTGGTCCGGGCCTGATGAGGACGCCCGCGAAGCCGCCGTCCGCTACTGGAAGCGCGCCATCCAGATCGCCGTGGACCTGGGCGTCAGCACGATGAACACCGAGTTCAGCGGACGCCCGGAGAAGGCCGAGGAATCCGAGCGTGCGTTCTACCGCTCCATGGAGGAACTGCTGCCGATCATCGAACGGGAAGGCATCGACCTCCTGATCGATCCGCACCCGGACGACTTCGTCGAGGAGGGCCTCGCCGCGATCCGGGTGATCCGCGGCCTGAACTCCAAGAACGTGGGCCTGGTCTACGTGGCCTCTCACAGTTTCCACATGAAGGACGCGCCGCTGGATATCATGCGCGCGGCGGGGGACAAGCTCCGCCTGGTCCACGTCGCCGACACCATGGACCACCACGCCTCGCACGGGCTGCGCTACATCACCAACCCGCCCGGCAACCCGGTCCGGGTGCACCAGCACCTGAAAATCGGCGACGGCGACGTCAACTGGGACGAGTTCTTCGGGGGCCTGCAGGAAATCGGCTTCCTAGATCGGGAGGACACCGTGATGGTCTCCAGCGTCTTCGCCGAGGACGACAACGCCGCCGAGGTCTCCCGCTACCAGCTGGACACGATGAAGCAGCAGATCCAGAAGGTGAGCGTATGACGCCGACGGCAACCGCCCAACAGCGGAAGGCGCCGCCGGCCAACCATAAAAAGGCATTGCGCACCGCCACCATCATCTCCACCTTCGGCGGCCTCCTCTTCGGCTATGACACCGGCGTCATCAACGGTGCCCTGCCTTACATGCAGGAGGACCTGGGCCTCACGCCGCTCACCGAAGGGCTGGTGACCTCCTCGTTGCTCTTTGGCGCCGCCTTCGGCGCCCTGTTCGGCGGGCGCCTCGCGGACCGCAACGGACGGCGCAAGATGATCATGGTGCTGGCCGTGATCTTCCTGGTCGGCACCCTGGCCTGCACCGTCGCCCCGAACACCGAGGTCATGATCCTGGCCCGCTTCGTCCTGGGCCTCGCCGTCGGCGGCGCGTCCGTCACCGTGCCCGTCTACCTCGCCGAGGTCTCTCCGAGCGCCCGGCGCGGCCGGATCGTCACCCAGAACGAGCTGATGATCGTCACCGGCCAGCTGCTGGCCTTCATCTTCAACGCCTACCTCGGCAACACCTTCGGCGAATCCGGCGGGATCTGGCGCTGGATGCTCGTCATCGCCACCCTGCCGGCGATCGCACTCTGGATCGGGATGAACTTCATGCCCGAAAGCCCGCGCTGGCTGGCCTCGATGGGCAGCTTCGGCGAGACCCTCAGCGTGCTGCAACGGATCCGCTCCCAGTCCGGGGCCCGGGCCGAGTTCGAGGAAGTCAAGGCCATGGCCGTGGAGGACTACAAGTCCAAAATGGGCTCCTGGCGGGACCTCGGTGTGCCCTGGCTGCGCCGCATCTTCGTGGTGGGCATCGGCCTGGCCGTCATCCAGCAGATCACGGGCGTGAACTCGATCATGTACTACGGCACACAGATCCTCGCGGAATCCGGCTTCGGCCGCGAAGCCGCGCTGACGGCCAACATCGCCAACGGCATCATCTCCGTCGCGGCCACCTTCGTGGGGATCTGGCTGCTGGGCAAGGTGGGCCGGCGCAAGATGCTCATCACCGGCCAGATCGGCACGACGGCGGCGCTGCTGCTGATCGGTGTCTTCTCCCTGGTCCTGCCCGAAGGCACCGCCCGGGGCTTCGTGATCCTGGCCCTGACCGTGACATTCCTGGCCTTCCAGCAGGGCGCGATCTCCCCGGTCACGTGGCTGATGCTGTCTGAGATCTTCCCGCTGAAAATCCGCGGCCTCGGCATGGGCGCCTCAGCCTTTGTGCTGTGGACGGTGAACTTCCTGGTTGGGTTCGGCTTCCCTCAGCTCCTCGCCGCGATCGGTCTCGCCAGCACGTTCTTCGTCTTCGCCGTGCTGGGTGTCGGCGCCATTGCGTTTGCCGCGAACTACATCCCGGAAACAAAGGACAAGAGCCTGGAAGACCTGGAGCACCACTTCAAGCAACTGGCTGCCAAACAACCCGTCGCCGCGTAGCCTGGCCGGGGGCGGCGCGGGGTTAAACGGCTACGCGTGCGCGTGCAGCTTCGGAAGCGCATCGACCAGGGGCGCCAGCTCCGGCACCTCCTGCGCCTCGGCCAGCGCACGCTCCAGCGTGGCGTCGTGGCTGGGCCGGGCCTCCTCCAGCAGTTTGATGCCGCCCGGAGTGAGCTCGGTGTAGATGCCGCGGCGGTCATCGGCGCACAGGATCCGGGTCAGCAGGCCGCGGTCCTCCAGCCGGTTGACCAGCCGCGTGGTGGCGCTGGCACTCAACGCCGTGGCGCGGGCCAGCTGCTGCATACGCATGTGCCAGCCGTCCTGGCGGCTCAGCGCATCCAGCACGGTGTACTCCACGACGGACAGCTGCGCCACCGCCTGCAGCGCGCGCTCCAGCTCCGCCTCGATCAGCCCGTGCAGGGCCGCCAGGGTCCGCCAGCCTTGCGCCCGGACCTCGACGGCGTCGTCCTTGATGCCCATCAGTTCTTCCCTTCAGATCAGCCCGCCCCGCCCGGAAAGTCCCGGAACAACGGCAGCCCACAAATTAGTTGCTTGCGCGGCATAGTTGCTTGTGCAACAATAAATAACGCGTCTGCAACTAATAGCTTACGCTTCGCAATTCTTTCCGTACAGTTTTGAAGGAGCACCTCCATGCCAATCGGCCTGATAGCACTTGCCCTCGGCGGGTTCGGGATCGGACTCACCGAGTTCGTCATTATGGGCCTGCTGCCCGAAGTGGCCGCCGACTTCCGCGTCAGCGAGGCCACGGCCGGCTGGCTGATCTCCGGCTATGCGCTCGCCGTCGTGGTCGGGGCGTTGCTCCTGACCGCCGCCGTAACGCGCTTCGAGCGCAAACCGGTCCTGGCCGTGCTGATGGTGCTGTTCATCGCGGGCAACCTGATCTCGGCCGTCGCGCCGGACTACTCGCTGATGATGATCGGCCGCATCATCGCGGCGCTGGCACACGGCGCCTTCTTCGGCATCGGCGCGGTGGTCGCCGCCAGCATGGTGGCCCCCACCAAAAAAGCCGGGGCCATCGCCATTATGTTCACCGGGCTGACCGCAGCCAATGTCCTGGGCGTTCCGTTCGGCACCATGCTGGGCCAGGCCGCCGGCTGGCGGTCCACCTTCTGGGCGATCACAGGCATCGGCGTGCTGGCCCTGGTCGGCATCCTCACCCTGGTCCCGAAGACCGGCGCGGGCCAGGCCGGCGGCCTGAGCGGGGAACTCCGGGCCTTCCGGTCCGGCCAGGTCTGGCTCTCCATCCTGGTCACCATCCTCGGCTACGGCGGCATGTTCGGCGCCTTCACGTACATCGCCTTCACGCTCACCGAGGTCACCGGATTCTCCGCCTCCACCGTGCCGTGGCTGCTCATTCTCTTCGGCGTGGGCCTGTTCATCGGCAACACCGCGGGCGGCAAGGCCGCGGACCGGAACGTGGACCGAACGTTGCTCGTGGCGCTCTCCGCCCTGGTTGTGGTCCTGGTGATCTTCGCCCTGACGTCCGGAAGCCAGCCCATGACCATCGCCTCCATGGTGCTGCTGGGCGGCTTCGGCTTCGCCACGGTCCCCGGACTTCAGATGCGCGTCATGAAATACGCCACGACCGCCCCCACCCTGGCCTCCGGGGCCAACATCGGAGCCTTCAATGTGGGCAACGCCCTCGGCGCCTGGCTGGGCGGAGTGACCATCACGGCCGGCCTCGGCTACACCTCGCCCATCTGGGCCGGCGCCGGGATCACGCTGCTGGGCCTGGCCGTGATGGTGGTCGCCGCAGCCTCTGCCGGGCGGCAAGGCGGCGGGCGCGACGGCGTTCTTGCCGCGGCCGACGGCGCCGGCGCGGACGGTTTGCGGGAGGGTGCGGAGCTCCAGCGGGCCTAACTTCCTCAACTTCATTTTCGAACATCGCGACGACGGCGGCGGCCTTGGGCTGCCGCCGTCGCCGGCGTTTGCCGGCAGTTTGGTGCCCCGCGGAAGGGCCCGAACCCCGGCGTTTGTTTACTGGCCGAAAGTCAATCGTTACGTGATTACATCCTAATGTCAGGACAAACTATTGACATGAGTGAGGTAAATCACCATGATCAGTTGTAGGCGGCTCACGGACTGACGCAAAGATGCGGTCGGCGTGGCCCGGAATCAAAGGAGATTAATCGTGACCAAGTTCTCGTGGCGGAAGACGGCCCTCGTGGCGGCCGTGGTACCCATGCTGGCCCTGAGCGCGTGTTCCAGCACCGGCGGCAAGCCTGCAGACTCCGGCGCTGCGGCCGGCGGCGGCCAGGTCGCCTCCACGGAGCGGATGAAGATTGCCCTGATCACCCACGCCGCTGCAGGTGACACCTTCTGGGACATCGTCCGCAAGGGGGCCGAGGAGGCGTCGGCGAAGGACAACGTTGAGCTCCTCTACACGTCCGATCCCGAAGCCGGGCGCCAGGCCCAGCTCATCCAGCAGGCTATCGACCAGAAGGTTGACGGCATCGCGGTGACGCTTGCGAAGCCCGAAGCCCTTAAAGACGTCCTGAAGAAGGCCACCGACGCCGGCATCCCGGTTGTGAGCCTGAACGCCGGCGAGGGTGTCTCGGCGCAGCTGGGGGCCTTCACCCACTTCGGCTCGAACGAAAATCTCGCCGGTGAGGCAGTCGGCACCCGGCTCGCGGCGGAGAACTTCAAGCACCCGGTCTGCGTGATCCAGGAACAGGGCCACGTCGGACTTGAAGCACGATGCGCAGGCGTCAAGGCGAAAGTGCCCGCAACGGAGATCCTGTACGTCGACGGAAAAGACATGACCTCTGTCCAGTCCACGGCGACGGCCAAGCTCCAGGCTTCCAAGGACGCCGACGTCATCATCGGCCTCGGCGCCCCCATCACCCTGACTCTCCTCAAGTCGGTCACGGACGCCGGCAGCTCGGCCAAGGTTGCCAGTTTTGACCTGAACGCGGACCTCGCCCAGAAGATCGTGGATGGTGCAGTTCTGTTCACCGTGGACCAGCAGCCGTGGCTGCAGGGCTACGGCGCCGTTGATGCGCTGTGGCAGAACAAGCGCGGCGGCTTCACCATCGGCGGCGGCCAGTCGGTCCTTACCGGCCCGAGTCTGGTCGACAAATCCAATGCCGCCGATGTCCTGACCTTCGCCCAGCAGGGCATCCGCTAACAGTCCGCTGGCCGGGCCGGCTCACACCGGCCCGGCAGCAAGGAGAGCTATCATGACCATCACCCAGACAAAGACCCCGGCGCCGGCGGCCGATGAGCGTGTCGCCAAGCGCAGTCCGTTCCAGAAGTTGCTTGGCCGGCCCGAGATTGGCGCCCTGGTGGGCGCGATCGTCCTGTTCGTCTTCTTCGCGTTGGTATCCCCGACGTTTACCCAGCCGAATGCCTTCGCGACCGTGCTGTACGGTTCCTCCACCATCGGGATCATGGCGGTGGGTGTGTCCTTGCTGATGATCGGCGGGGAGTTCGACCTTTCCACCGGCGTCGCCGTGATCTCCTCGGCGCTGACGGCGTCGATGTTCAGCTGGTACTTCAGCACGAACGTCTGGGTCGGCGTCGGCCTGGCCTTGGTGGTGTCCCTGGGCATCGGCTACCTCAACGGCTGGATCCTGATGAAGACCAAGCTGCCGTCCTTCATCGTCACCCTGGCCACGTTCCTGATGCTGACCGGCCTGAACCTGGGCCTGACCCGCCTGATCGGCGGCGGCGTGTCATCGCCCTCGATCTCCAACATGGAGGGCTTCGACTCCGCCCGGGCCGTGTTCGCGTCCTCGGTGAACATCGCCGGCGTCGACGTCAAAATCACGGTGTTCATCTGGATCGCGCTCGTCGCGGTGGCCACCTGGGTGCTGATGCGGACCCGGGTGGGGAACTGGATCTTCGCGGTCGGCGGCGACGCGAACGCGGCCCGCGCCGTGGGTGTGCCCGTCAAGGCCACCAAGATCGGACTGTTCATGGGCGTGGGCTTCTGTGCCTGGATCCTGGGCATGCACAACCTCTTCGCCTTCGACACCGTGCAGTCCGGTGAAGGCGTGGGCAACGAATTCCTCTACATCATTGCCGCGGTGATCGGCGGATGCCTCCTGACCGGCGGCTACGGTTCGGCGATCGGCGGCGCGATCGGCGCCTTCATCTTCGGCATGGCCAACAAGGGCATCGTCTACGCGCAGTGGAACCCGGACTGGTTCAAGTTCTTCCTCGGCCTGATGCTGCTGCTGGCCACCATCGTCAACCTCATCGTCAAGCGCCGCGCGGAACTCAAGTAAAGGGGCCGGAGAGAAATGAATGCCAACGAGATCGACCAGCAAACGCTGCTCCAAAACGAAAAAGATCCCCTCACGCACACGCCCGTCCACCTGCTCTCCCTCGAGAGGGTCGGCAAGCACTACGGCAACATCATCGCCCTGTCCGATGTCACAATGGCCGTGGACAACGGCCGCGTCACCTGCGTGCTGGGCGACAACGGCGCCGGCAAGTCCACGCTGATCAAGATCATCGCCGGACTGCACCAGCACGACGCCGGGGTCCTGAATATCATGGGCGAGGAACGGAAGTTCGGTTCTCCCCGGGACGCCCTGGACGCCGGCATCGCCACCGTCTACCAGGACCTGGCCGTGGTGCCCCTGATGCCGATCTGGCGGAACTTCTTCCTCGGTTCCGAGCTCACCTCCGGCTTCGGCCCGTTCAAGAGCATGGACGTCGAGAAGATGAAGGAGATCACGCTCAAGGAACTCGCCGAAATGGGCATCGACCTCCGCGACGTGGAGCAGCCCATCGGGCAGCTCTCCGGCGGTGAACGCCAGTGCGTCGCGATCGCCCGGGCCGTGTACTTCGGCGCGAAGGTCCTGATCCTGGACGAGCCCACCGCGGCCCTGGGCGTGAAGCAGTCCGGCGTGGTACTCCGCTACATCCTGCAGGCCCGCGACCGGGGCCTCGGGGTCATCTTCATCACCCACAACCCCCACCACGCCTTCCCCGTCGGCGACCGGTTCCTGCTGCTCAAGCGCGGCAAATCGATCGGCTACTACGACAAAAAGGACATCACCCTCGACGAGCTCACCGCCCAAATGGCCGGCGGCGCCGAACTCGCCGAACTCGCCCACGAACTCGAACAACTCGGCGGCCATGGCGACATCGTCAAGGAAGTCAAGGGCGAAGTCGCCGACGTGGCCCAGACAACCGGCAAAACCTACGGGTGAGCTGCCGTCCCGATTCTTGAAAGGACAAGCCTTTGGCTTACCTGAACCGCAACCCGTCCGACGCAACCCAGCCGGTGAAGATCGGACTGATCGGCTCCGGCTGGATGGGCGCTTTCCACGCAGAGAGCATCGCCCGCCGGGTCCCCGGCGCCGAGCTCGCCGCCATCGCGGACCCCAATGTTGAGTCCGCCGCTGGGCTGGCGTCCGTCCTGGGTGCGAGCAAGGTGACGGCGGACGCCGCCGACATCCTGGCCGATCCGGAGATCGACGCCGTGATTATCGCGAGCCCGGCGCGCTTCCACTCGGCCCTGATCGCCCAGGCTGCCGCCGCCGGCAAGCATGTGTTCTGCGAGAAGCCGGCCGGGCTGGGCCTGGCTGAGCTCGACGCCGCCCTGGCCGCCGTGGAGGCGGCCGGCGTGCACTTCCAGATCGGTTTCAACCGCCGGTACGCTGCCGACTTCCAGGCTGCCAAGAAGGATCTAGCCGCGGGAACGGTCGGAACGCCGCAGCTGCTGCGCTCGCTGACCCGGGATCCCGGCACCGGAAGCATTCCAAACGCGGCCAGGGTCCCGGCCTGGACTGTCTTCCTGGAAACCCTGATCCACGACTTCGATACCCTGAACTGGTTCAACGAAGGCGCGGAGCCGGTGGAGGTCTACGCCATCGCCGATGCGCTCGTGGAACCGGGCCTGCGCGACCAAGGCTTCCTGGACACGGCGGTCGTGACCATCCGGTACAGCAACGGTGCCATCGCCGTGGCCGAGGCAAACTTCAGCGCCCTCTATGGCTATGACATCCGCGGGGAAGTCTTTGGTTCCAGAGGCATGGTGCAGGCCGGGCGGGCCACGGAAACCGCCGCCCGCCGCTACACCGCCGACGGCATGTCGGCGGACACACCACGGCTGAACGTCGAGCTCTTCCGGCAGGCCTATACGGACGAGCTCGTCGACTTCGCCGAGTCCGTGCGGGTACGGCGGGACGGACGCAGTGACGATCCAGCGCCGTCGTCGGCCGCGTACTCACTCACGCCCGGCGCGGCGGACGCCCGGCGCGCGCTGGCCATGGCGTTGGCCTGCATCGAATCGGTCAAGCGCGGCACCCCCGTAGGGGTCAACGCAGCGCCGGTCAATACTGCGGCAGTCAACACCGCGGCGGTCCTCTGATGCGCCTTGCCGTCTGCGCCGAGATGGTCTTCACCGACCTTCCGTTCACGGAGCGGGTGCGCCGGATCCATGAGGCCGGCTTCGACGTCGAGCTCTGGGACTCGCGGACCAAGGACATCGGGGCCCTCAAGGCCACCGGGGCGGTGTTTTCGTCCATGACGGGCTACACCGCCGGCAGCCTGGTTGACCCGGACTCGGCCGACGAGGTGGTGCGGACGGCGGAGACGCTCATCCCCACTGCCCTGGAGCTCGGCGTGAGCCGCATGGTGGTGCACCCGGCTGAACTCATCGACGGCCAGGCAGCCCGTCCGGTCTACCGGCCCAGCGGCCACATGTGGAGCACGGGGGCGGGGACCCTGGAGCGGCTTGGCCGGCTCGGCGACAAGTACGGGGTGACCTTCTGCCTTGAGAACCTCAACACCATCCTCGACCACCCCGGCATCCCGCTGGCCCGGGCCAAGGACACCCTGGCGCTGGTACAGGCCGCCGGGCACCCCAACGCCAGGCTCATGCTGGATCTTTATCACGCCCAAATGGGGGAGGGGAACCTGATCGAGCTCGTCCGGAACGCCCTGCCGTACGTCGGCGAAATCCAAGTGGCGGATGTTCCCGGGCGCTGCGAACCCGGCACCGGGGAAATCAACTACGTTGCCGTCGCCAGGGCGCTCGCGGAGGCCGGCTACGGCGGAACCGTGGGCATGGAAGCCTGGGCCAGCGGTGACAGCTACGCGGCCCTGGAGGCCTTCCGGGCAGCGTTCACCGTGCCCGCACCACACGCGGAAGTAGGAGCATGAGAGACGTAATCCTGGGACTGGTCGGCGTGGGCCGGATCGGCGTCATGCACGCCAACAACATCGCAGCGCTCAACGGGGTGCTGAATCCGCAGGGCATCAACGTCCGGCTCCGGCTCACTGACGTCGCCGCCGACCACGCCCGGGCCGTAGCCGCCGGGCTCGGTGCCGAGTTCCTGCCCTCGGTGCAGTCGATCCTGGCTTCCGGGCTGGACGGACTGGTCATCGCCACAGGAACCGGGACCCACCCCGAACTGATCAAGGCCGGCGTGGACGCCGGAATCCCGGTCTTCTGCGAGAAGCCCGTGGCCCTGAACGTGGCGGACGCCCTGCCCGTGCTCGACTACATCCGGGACCGGCAGGGCGTGGTCCAGATCGGCCACCAGCGGCGCTTCGACGCCGGCTACCAGGAGGCCCGGCGGGCCCACCAGGCCGGGGAACTGGGCTGGATCCACTCGCTGCGCGCCGTCACGTGCGACATGACGCCACCGCCGGTCGAGTTCCTGGCCAGCTCCGGCGGGCTGTTCCGGGACTGCTCGGTCCACGATTTCGACATCCTGCGCTGGCTCACCGGCCGGGAAATCGTCGAGGTCTACGCCCGGGGTTCCAACAACGGGGACCCTGCCATTGGTGCCGCCGGCGATGTGGACACGGCCCTCGCGCTGGTGACGTTCGACGACGGCACCGTCGGGACGGTTTCGGCCACGCGGTACAACGGCGCCGGCCACGACGTACGGCTGGAAATCCAGGGTTCCCGCAGCTCGCTCATGGTGGGCCTGGACGACAAGACCGCGTTGGCCTCCGCCGAAGCCGGGATCACGTTCCCGGCGGGGGAGCCCCACCGCACGTTCGCGGAGCGGTTCGACCAGGCCTACCGCTCGGAGATGGCGGCCTTCGTCGAGCTGATCCTGGGCCGCCGGGACAACCCCTGCACCCCCGAGGACGCCGTGGCAGCCTCCCGGGTGGCCGACGCCGCACAGGAATCCCTCGCGACCGGCGTGCCGGTCCGGGTGGCCCAGACCGTGGCCCGCTAAGCCGGCACTCCACCCCGGTTCCGTCACCGGGGTGGAGCGCCAAAGACGAAAGAACCCCGGAGCCTGGTGGCTCCGGGGTTTTTTGCGCTGCGCGGGCTTGCCGGGATAGGCATTTCGGTTCAGCTTCAGGCGCCGAACGGCAGGCGCGGGTCGAGGTCCTGGCCTTCCCAGGTCTGGCGGATCCAGCCGTGGTGCGGGTCATCGCTGATCAGCCAGTCGCGGACGGGGCCGGGGCCCGCCATCACGTTGAGGTAGTACATGTCGTAGCCCGGGGCTGCCATGGCCGGGCCGTGCCAGCCGTAGGGCACGAGGACGACGTCACCGGTCCGCACTTCCGCGGAGACGTCGATGGGCCGCTCGTCCGAGGCGTAGACGCGCTGATACCCGATCGCGTCGTCCGCTCCCAGCCGGGCCGGCGCGCCGGGGGAGACCCGGGTCTCGAAGTAGTAGATCTCCTCGAGGCTGGTCTCGCCGTCCTTCTCCTCATCGTGCTTGTGCGGAGGGTAGGAGGACCAGTTGCCGGCCGGCGTGAGGACCTCGCAGACGATGAAGCGGTCCGCCTCCAGTGCGGCGGGGGTCCCGAAATTGTGGACCTGGCGGGAGCAATTGCCGGCTCCGCGCAGTTCCACCGGCGTCTCGGCGGCCGTGATGAGGCGCGTCGGGTATGAGGATTTGGCCGGGGCGGTGGCGACGGCGACGCGTCCGCCGTCGGACGAACTGATGGTCACCGCCTTGCCCGTTCCGGTGTACAGAACGTCGCTGGGGCCGCTGAAGACGCTGTCCCGGCCGGCCAGCCGGTACTCCTCGCCGTCGACGGACACCGTAAAGGCGCCGTTAAGCGGGACCACAATGCGCTCCTCGTCCGCGGCGGGAAGTTCGACGGCGGCCGCGGCCGCCAGCGTGGCGACCTTCAGTCCGGTGTGGGCCCAGCCCGCCACCTCCAGCGTGGAATCGGACGTTCCCAGGGAGACGTCCCAGGTGCCTTGGGCGGCGGTGCCGAGCGGATAGACCCAGTTGGCCATGAGTTGTGCCCTTTCGTTGTCGCGTCACTGCCGCGCCGGAGGGGGGCGCGGGGGGATACGGGGTGGGTGCGTTCACGACGTCGCGCAGTGCGCCACCGCCTGGCGCCCAGGCCGGGCAATGCCGGACTGGCAGCGCCGGACGGCCGGCGCTGCCGGTTGGCGCCGGTGGGGCCTAGCGTTGGACGAGCGTCATTTCGAAGCTGTAGGAATCCGCGCGGTAGACGTGGTGTCCGGTTTCCACCTGGCGTCCGGTGTCATCCACGGCGGTGCGTTCCATGGTGACGAGGGCTGAACCGGGGGTGGTGTCCAGCAGCGATGCCTGGTAGTCGTTGGCGATCATGGCGCCGATGCGCTGCGACGCGAGGCGGAAGTTCACGCCGCCGTTGCGGAGGATCCCGTAGAGGCCCTGCGCGCCGAGGAGCGCCTCGTCGATGGGGGTGATGTCATCGCGGACCCAGTTCTCCATCAGCGCCAGCGGTTTTCCGCCGACCTTCCGGAGCCGGGTGAAATGGTAGACCTTTGCGCCGTCGGGAAGCTGGAGTGCCGCCCGGGTGGCGGCGTCGGCCTCGTCGTGGGAGAAGCTCAGCACCTCCGTGGTGGGCTTGCTGCCGTTGTTGCTGAGGTCATCGAAGAGGCTGGACAGCTCCAGGGGGCGCCGTACCTGGCTGGAGACCACCTGCGTGCCGACGCCGCGCTTGCGCACCAGCAGGCCCGAGCGGACCAATTCGTCCATGGCCTTGCGCATGGTGGGGCGGGAAAGGTTCAGCTGGGCGGCAAGGTCGATCTCGTTGTCGAGGCGGCTGCCCGGGGGAAGCACCCCGCCGTGGATCGCGGCTTCAATACCCTGGACCACCTGGTGGTAGAGCGGCACCGGGGAGGACCTGTCGATGTTGAGATTAAGTTGATTCGCCACTTTTTGCATAGCCACTGTTGAAGCGCTCCCTTGTGCCCCGGACTGGAACCCGGTGCGGCCGCCAGTCATGTGTCCGGCATATGTTCGCTTGATAGGACATACTGCCTAAGTTGATAGTAGCAGGGGAAAGCCGGGGATGTCAGGACAAAATACGTCCGAGCTGCCGCGTCTACCGCAGCTGCCGCCGTCGACAGATCTCAACAAAGGCGCGGAACGGGGCGAGCCGTTCTTCGGCCGGGAGTTCCAGGGCCTCGGGGTGCCACTGCACGGACGCCACCCAGCGCTCCGGGTCCTCCAGCGCCTCGACGGTCCCGTCCTCGGCGACAGCTGTCACCACAAGACCTTCGGCGACCCGCGCCACGGCCTGATGGTGACCGGAGGCAATCTTGACCGTGACGCCGGTGGTGCCGTCCGTCCGGCCGGTGTTCCCCGTGCCGCCGTTCCCGAATGCGCCGTAAAGTCCAGCCACTTTGCTTCCCCCGTGCAGGTCAACCTCGTGCCAGGCCCATGGCCCGGCCCCGTGCGCCGGCGCGGGTTCCCGGTGCGCTACGGTGCCCGGGTCCATGTCCTGGATCAGCGTTCCGCCGTAGAGGACGTTGAGCAGCTGGTGCCCCCGGCAGATGCCCAGCACCGGCAGTCCGGCGTCGATGGACCGCCGCGCGATGGCCAGGTCCAACTCGTCCTGGGCATGGCTGACGTCGTAGC
This sequence comes from Arthrobacter sp. 001422645, assembly GCF_059816125.1. NCBI lineage: Bacteria > Bacillati > Actinomycetota > Actinomycetes > Micrococcales > Micrococcaceae > Arthrobacter > Arthrobacter sp. 001422645. The sequence goes on from NZ_JCBANT010000011.1 coordinate 78,628, forward strand.
AGGCGTCACCGGGTTCCTCGCCGTAGAGCCGGGGGTCCAGGTCGCCGCCGCCGGGAAGGACGACGCCGTCGAGCGCCTTAAGCGCCTCATCCGGCGCCGCCAGAAGCACCGGTTCGCCGCCGCCGTCGCGCACCAGTTCCACTATGTAGTCAAAGAGCTCGTCGGCCTCCGCCACGCGCGGATCCGGGTCAGTAGAGCTGCTGAGCCGGACGGGAATTCCGATGCGGGGCCGGTTGCTGCGGGGGAGGGGCGGAGTCTGCATGATTTATTTTGCACCACAATTTCTGTGTCACAACGCAGGGCTAGGATTGCCGGATGACGAACAGATATCTTGTGTCCCGCAGCCGTTTCATCGCCGCCGCGCCGGTTGCCATCTTCGAGGTGCTGGCCACGCCTGCGCTGCACAGCGTCATCGACGGCTCGGACACCGTCAAGGGTGCCCAGCCGCGCGGCCCTGAACGGCTGGCCCTTGGTGCGAAGTTCGGCATGGAAATGAACATGAAAATGGACTACAAGATCCTCAACACGGTGTGCGAGTTCGAGGAGGGCCGGCGGATCGCGTGGCGGCACTTCTACGGCCACGTCTGGCGCTACCTGTTGGAACCCGCCGCGGATTCGGACGGAAAGCCGGGCACACTGGTCACCGAACAGTGGGACGCCCGCCAGGTCCGCGGCAAGTTCTTCCTGCGGCTCGCGGGCTACCTGCGGCGGCACCCTGCCAACCTGGAAAAGACCCTGGCCAAGCTTGAGGCCTATCTGGCGGCTTCCGGGCCGCGCGAAGCGGGCCGCGCGGGGAGTTCCACGGATGGCCACCCAGAAGGACGGTGACGCGGGCCGGTCCCGGCCCGTCCCCCGGCTTCTGTAATGTGGGTGGCACCGGGAGCACAAGGCAAGAATGAAGGTGGGACGCGCAATGGGCCGCAGGACACTCGTTGACGACCTCGTTGACGGCCTGCTCGACGACATCCTGGACGGCAAGCTGCAGCCCCACGAAGCCATCCCGCCCGAGGCCGACATCGCCAAGGCCTACGACGTCAGCCGCCTCACGGTGCGCGAGGCGCTCAAGGCCCTCCGGGCGCAGAACATCCTGTACGTCAAAGCCGGCCGCGGGACCTTCGTCAACCCGTCCGATAACTGGACCGGGCTGGATGCGATCTTCAAGGCCGCTTCGCACGGGAACGGCGCGGAGCAGGTCGCGGTGGGCCTGATCGAAATGCGGCGCATGGTGGAAACCGGGGCCGCCGCGCTCGCGGCCAAACGCCACACCACCGAGCACGCAGAGCAGATGCGCCAGTGCATCGCGGATATGAAGCGCTTTCACGATTCCGGCGACCTGGATGCCTTCGTCGCGGCCGACATCGGTTTCCACGACGCCGTCCTGAGGGCCGCCGGAAACCCCTTTATCCGGGCGCTGTTCGCCCAGTTGGGCCAGCTCCTCTACGTGAAGCGACGCGAGACCTCTGCCGTTGAGCAGATCCAGGTGCACGCCATCGAATACCACCAGAAGGTCATGGACAGCATCCTCAGCGGCGACTCCGAGTTGGCCCGGCGCACCATGGACGATCACATGGAGCAGACGTACCAGGACTACGAACGCTACGTGCACAACCCGGCCTCCTGATTTAACGCCACGCACCAGTAGGGTCTTGACGTAATCCACATCACTCTTCTATGCTTTTTCTCAGTTCCTCAATCAGATGTCTGACATCTGACTTAGATTGCGTCAGCTCCAGTTCCCCCGTTGAACCGGACCGCCCCCACATATCCCCACGGATTCCCGCCACCATCGCAGGTGACGGCCTCCGTTAGACAGAAGGTCGAAGATGACTTCACTCTCCTTAAAGTCCGCCGGACTCGGCGAGCTTGGCGAGCGTACGCTCCGCAAGGTCCGCCGCCGCATTATGCCCCTGATCGTCCTGCTCTACTTCGTTGCCTACCTTGACCGCAACAACGTGGGCTTCGCCAAACTCACCATGAGTGAGGACATCGGCCTGAACGCCGCCGCCTATGGCCTGGGCGCCGGTATTTTCTTCCTCGGCTACGCGCTCCTGGAGGTCCCCAGCAATGCGGGCATGTACCGGTTCGGCGCACGCAAGTGGCTGGCCCGGATCCTCATCACATGGGGCATCTTCGCGACGGCCATGTGCATGGTGAACGGTGAGACCACCTACTACATCATCCGGTTCCTGCTGGGTGCGGCAGAGGCAGGGTTCTTCCCCGCCATCCTGTTCTACCTGACGCTGTGGTTCCCCGCCGCGCAGCGTGTCACGGTGCTCGGCATCTTCATCCTCGCGCAGCCCGTGTCCAACGCCCTCGGCGCTCCGGTCTCCGGCCTGCTCCTGCAGATGGACGGCATCATGGGTCTCCAGGGGTGGCAGTGGCTGTACATCATCGAAGGCATCCCGGCCATCCTGCTGGGCCTGCTCACCCCCATCCTTATGACCGACCGTCCGCGGGACGCCAAGTGGCTCGCCCCGGAGGAGCGCGAATGGCTTGCCTCCACCATGGACAAGGAACTGGCCGTCAAGTCCAGCACCGGCAACCACAATTTCCTGGCAGGCCTGAAGGACAAGCGCACCCTGACCTACTCCGCCCTCTACTTCGGACTGGTCTGCGGCATCTATGGACTGGGCCTGTGGATGCCCACGATCGTCTCCGCCATGGGAACGTTCTCCACGGCGCAGATCGGCTTCATCGTGCTGATCCCCTACTCCGTGGCCGCCGTTTTTGTGTACTTCTGGAGCAAGCGTGCAGACCGGACCGGCAAGCGTGCCTGGCACACCGCCGTGAGCATGGTGCTGGCCGGCATGGGTCTGCTGGCCGCAGGATACCTGCTGCCCGTCAACCCGATCCTGGCCATGATCGGCCTGACGGCCTCCGCCATGGGTATCTACGGCGCGATCGCCCCGTTCCTTTCCATGCCGTCCGCCGCACTGACGGGGGCGGCGGCAGCTGCCGGGCTGGCCTTGATCAACTCGCTGGGCAACCTGGGCGGGTTCGTTGCCCCGTACGCCGTAGGACTCCTGAACGATGCCACGGGCAACAACCAGAGCGGCCTGCTGTTCCTGTCCCTCTGCTTGTGCATCACCGCGGTGGCCACCTACCTCTACGCCCGTAAACGCCCGGAAGGCGATGCCGCGCTGGATCCGGCAGTTGCCGCGACTGCCGATGTGACCGCTGACTCCGCGGCCACCGCCAAACTCTCCTGATCCCGAAATCCCCGAAGGAAAACCTCATGACTCCCAGCACCTTCCCCTCCGAACGCACGGTTGTCCTGACCGGCGCCGCGTCCGCACGCGGCATCGGCCGCGCGGCCGCCGACCGGATGGCCAGCGAGGGATGGTCCATCGCCATCCTTGACATCAATGCGGAGGACGCCAAGTCTGCCGCCGCGGAGATTGGCTCCAACCGTGCGGTCAAGGCCATCGGCGTCGGCGCCGACGTATCCGACGAAGCGTCCGTTGACCGGGCAATCGCCGAGATCGAAGCCTCACTCCCGCCGATCGTTGCGCTGGCCAACCTGGCGGGCATCAGCTCCCCGACGCCGTTCATGGAAACCACGGTGGAGGAGTGGGACAAGGTCTTCGCCATCAACATGCGCGGAACCTTCATCGTGTCCCAGCGCGTGCTCAAGGGCATGATCGAGCGCAAGCTCGGGCGCATCGTGAGCATTTCCTCCATCTCCGCCCAGCGCGGCGGCGGCACGTTCTCGAAGGTTGCCTACAGCGCCACCAAGGCCGGAATTCTTGGGTTCACCCGTGCGCTGGCCCGTGAAGTTGGCGAGTTCGGAATCACGGTCAATGCCATTGCCCCCGGCCCGATCGACACCGACATCATGGGTGGAACCCTCACCGATGAGCGCAAGGCACAGCTGTCCGAGGGCATCATGATGGGCCGCGTCGGCACCCGCGAGGAAGTGGCGGCCTTGATCGCCTTCCTGCTGGGCCAGGACTCGGGCTACATCACCGCCGCCACCTACGACATCAACGGCGGTCTCCAGGTTTCCTGACCGGAACCCGGCCCACCGCCCGTTGCGCTATCACTTTTTCGGCCTCATCCTCCCGGAATGGCCGCCAAAAGTGATAGCGCAACGGGGTTAAACGCCACGGTCTAGGCTGGCTCCATGAACGCCGCCCGCAGCCTGCACCCCAGCCCCCGCACGCTGGAGGTCGAATCCCTCGACAGCTTTGACCGGCTGGTCGCGGCCGGGGCCAAAACCATGCAGGGCTGGCATGTCCAGTCACTGGACCTGCGCGGACGGACGGCACAGCTCGCCGGACTGCACGCGCAGGGCGGGATCTTCCTCGGATGCACCTTCGACGCCGGCATGGAGGAGTCGCTGCGCAGCCGCGGTGCCCTGATCTTCCCCAAACTTGAGGCGGTACCGTTCAACCCGTACCGCGGGCGTCTTTACACCCCGCAGGAGCTCTACGCGGGGATCTCGGACTCACGCTATGAGGACACCCCCGACGCCAGGGTGTACCAGTGGAGCATCCGGCCGGGCCAGCGCCACCGGCTGGACGCCACCCTGGCCGCGGCACTGCATGACCATTCGATCGGCGATGCCCTCGATGAACTGACCCGCTCGGAACTCTGCGCCGGCCGGACCATGGTGGGCGTCATGGGCGGGCACGCCGCCCACCGCGGTTCCGCCGTTTTCGAGGAGGCCGCACTGCTGGGACGGCTGCTGGCGAGGGCCGGCCGGCTGGTGGCCACCGGCGGCGGGCCCGGCACCATGGAGGCCGCCAACCTGGGCGCCTACCTGAGCACTGCTCCGGAGCGGGACTTCCGGCGGGCCCTCTCCGATCTCGCCGCGGTTCCCGGGTTCTTGCCCTCCGTGTCAACGTGGGCGCGGTCCGCCGCCGCCGTCGTCGAACGTCATCCGGACGGCACGCCGTCGCTGGGGATCCCCACGTGGTTCTACGGGCACGAGCCCCCGAATTTCTTCGCCACGCACATCGCCAAGTACTTCGCGAACGCCATCCGCGAGGCCGTCCTCCTGGAATTGTGCAACGGCGGCATTGTCTTCCTGCCCGGCTCCGGCGGCACCGTCCAGGAGATCTTCCAGGATGCCTGCGAGAACTACTACGGCACCCCGGAGACCATCATGCCGATGGTGCTGGTGGGGCAGGAGCACTGGCTCCGGCGTTACCCGGCCTGGCCCCTGCTGCAGAGCCTCGCGGCCGGACGGCAGATGGAGAGCCGGATCTTCCTGGTGGACACCGTGGAGGAAGCGCTCGCCGTCCTGGACCGCTGATCGGTCAGAGGTCCTTGCGGCACTGCGCCTTGCCCAGCTGGTACAGGCCGTTCAGGTCGCCCGCGGCCAGTCCGTCCGGGGCGCCGATCTCGGGGTACATCAGCTGCACCGGGTCGTTCACATGCTCCAGCCCCATGACGTGGCCCAGTTCGTGCAGGATCACCGCGGTGGCATACGCGGAACCGTCCGTCTGGCTGAGGTCCTCGGCGATCTGCGGGGCGTCGAGTTCCAGGCTGCCCGTGACAAAGCTCTTGGGCCCGTCGCCGAAGCTGAAGTGGGTGCTGCCGCCGGTCCCGATCACCGGTCCCTTGAGCTGCGGCGCCTGGTCCGGGGTGGTCCACGCGATCAGCAGCGGCGCCCAGCGTTCCCCGTAGACGTCCCGCTGGTACGGGATGCGGGACTGCGACGGCGCCTCGGTGGTGGGACCGTCGTCGACGAACTGAATGCCGGTCGCCCGGGAGATCGTGCTGATCGCATCCTCGACCAGGCGCTCGGCGCCTTCTGGAGCGAGCGCCGCGTTCACCACGTAGTGCAGCGGCCGGCATGGCGAATAGCCCACTGGGGTGCCGTCGTCGTTCGTGGCCAGGAACTTGTACGATTCGCTGGCGACGTCCGGTTTCTGCGGGTGGCCCAGCGGCTCGTCCTGTTCTTCGACTCCGGGCGGGGGAGTGTCCGTCCGGACCGACTCAGCGACAGCCGGCTGCCCGGGCTGGCCCGCCATCGCTGTGCCCGGACCGGTTCCGCGGCTGACTTCGAAGAGTCCCGAGAAGCGCGGATCGCCGTAGATGAAGCCTGCGGCCAGGAACGCCGCGCCGGCAATGACCGCAGCGGCGGCGAGGCCGCGGAAGATCCGCCACGTGGTGCGCGGACGGCTATGCCGCGGTGACCGGTCCCGGAACTCAGGACCGTCCACTAGGCGACCACAGCGCCGAAGGCCATACCCAGCAAGTACGTCACACCTGCCGCGCCCATGCCGATCGCCAGCTGGCGGAGCCCGCGGGTGGTGGGCGACGTCCCGGAGAGGAGCCCGACGACGCCGCCGGTGAACAGGAGTGCCAGGCCCACCAGAGCCGCGGACACCACGAGGGCCGCGACCCCGGTCATGCCCAGGACAAAGGGCAGGATGGGAACGATGGCGCCGGAGGCAAAGAAACAGAAGCTCGACGCCGCCGCGCTCCAGGCGGTGCCGACGGCAACATGTTCGTCACGGGATTCAGGCACCTCCGGCTGCAGGGAGAGGCTGGGATCGCAGTCGCAGTCGCGCAGGCCCATCCGCTCCGCCACGCGGTGTTCGGCAGCCTCCCGCGACATGCCGCGCGCCAGGTAGACCAGCAGGAGTTCGTTGTGTGCGATGTCCAGCGACGGTGCGGCGGCCAGGGTGATCTGGGTGGGGAGCGTAGCGGCCAGGAGTTCGCGCTGGGAGCGCACGGAAATGAATTCGCCCGCCCCCATGGACAGCGCCCCGGCCAGCAGCCCGGCGACACCGCTGAGCAGGACCACGGAACTTCCCACGCCGGAGGCGGCCATGCCCATGACCAGGGACAGGTTGCTGACCAGTCCGTCGTTGGCCCCGAAAACGGCCGCGCGGAACGTTCCGGCCAGCCGGTTGCGGCCCCGGGTAGCGAGCCCGCGGACCACTTCCTCGTGGATCTGCTCGTCGGCGACCATGGCCGGCGTGGCGGAGGGCTCGGTGGCGTAGGGGGACCGGCTTTCGGCCCGCTGGGCGAGGGCCAGCACAAAGACCGAGCCGAAGTGGCGTGCCAGGAAACCCAGGAACTGGCTGCGGAGTGAGGCGGGGCGGGGGCGGCCGGCCTGGTCGCCGAGCAGTTGGAGCCAGTGCGCCTCGTGGCGGCCTTCGGCTTCGGCCAGGGCGAGGAGGATCTCGCGCTCTTCGCCGTGGCGGTTCTGGGCGAGGTCCCGGTAGACGGAGGCCTCGGCGCGTTCGTCGGCGAGGTACTGCCGCCACCGTTTGATATCCGCGGCGCTGGGTGCTGCGGCGGGCGGAATTGCGCTGCTGGGGGCAGCGGCGGGTGTTGCGGCCGGCGCGTCCTCGCGGGGTTCCGGGCGGCGGGGGTCCGGGTTGGACGGATCAGATGTGGCGTGCTGAGACACGGAAGCTCCTGGGCTTAAGCGGGCATGGTTCGGCCCCGTTGCGTTTCCAGCGTACCCCGTATTTCCGCGTTTTTTCGGCTGGCGATCCTCAGCGGGGAGTTTAGGCAAACCGTAAAAATTCCGGTGCCGCCGGGACGTTTGCGGCTGTCGCGGTCAGCGCCGGCGGGAGGTCTTGACCGGCCGGGTTCCCAGTGTTCGAATGAAAACCCAGGGCGCGCTCTTCGGAGCCGCTGCCGCCACCCCAGTCACACGGAGGTTGCATCATGGACAACATCGGTTCACGTCCTATCCAGCCGGCCCGGGATTCCCTCGAGTCCGATCCCGCTTACGATTACGCCGAGGACGCGCCTGTGAGTGACTCCGCGGAAACGGAAGAGGAAGAGCTTTTCGAAGAGGCCGACCGGATCGTTCCCTTGGAGGAACAGGACTTCCTGGGCGACGACAAACCGGTGGTGGCCCGCGACGGGGAAGAATTCCTTGAGCCTGAAGAGAATGAGTGATTGTCCCAGCGTTTGAGTGGCAAGCGGCCTCAAGGCTCAGCTTAAAAGTTCGACGGCGGTGCCCCCTCAAAGGGAGCGCCGCCGTCGACCTTTAACTCGCTGGCAGGACCCTAGTGGGTCAGGACGGGGACCTGTTCTTCCTCGGCGGCGCCGCCGGCGACGCGGCGGTGCCAGTTGGCCATGACCGCGGGGTCCGTCGGCTTGGTCAGCAGGGACACCGCAATGTAGACCACTGCGGAGGCCAGCAGGCCGAAGTAGATCGGCTCGTTGGCGTAGATGCCGTCGAGCGGGACCTCGGCGTTGATCTCCAGGACGATCATGGTCCCGAGGGTGATGACCGAGCCCACCGCCATGGAGGCGGCGGCGGCCACGCCGGTGCCGCGCTTCCAGACCAGGCCGCCCAGGATGGCGACGAGGAGGCCGCCGACCAGGATGTCGTACGCGATGGTGAGGGCTGCGACGACGTCCTTGGTGATGATGGCGATGACGATCGCAACGATCCCGAGGCCCAGGACCCACATGCGGTTGGCCTTGACGTCGTGCTCCGGGTTGTCCGTGTCATCGGTGTTGATGTTCTTGCCGAACCAGCTGGCGACGAACGGCAGGACGTCGGCGCGGGCCACGGTGGCGGCGGCGATCAGGGCGCCGGAAGCCGTGGACATCATGGCGGCGACGGCCGCGGCGAGCACCAGGCCGCCGATGCCGATCGGGAGCAGGTTGGTGGCGACCTCCGCGTAGACAACGTCCTTGCCGAGGGCCTTGACGTCGATGTCCGGCAGCGCGACGCGGGCGCCGAGGCCGATCAGGGCGCCGGCCGCACCGTAGAGGATGCAGTAGATGCCGGCCGTGGCGCCGCCCCAGCGGGCCACCGTGGGGGTCTTGGCGGTGAAGACGCGCTGCCAGATGTCCTGGCCGATCAGCAGGCCCAGGGTGTAGACGACGAAGTACGTAATGATCGTCTGGATGCCGATGCCGTCAATCTGGAAGAAGCTGGCATCCACGCGGGCCCGGATGCCCTCGAAGCCGCCGGCTGCGTTGAGCGTGAAGGGCAGCATCAGGAGGAAGATACCGACCGTCTTGATGACGAACTGGACCTGGTCGGCCAGCGTGATGGACCACATGCCGCCGATGGTCGAGTAGACCAGGACAATCGCGCCGCCGATGGCGATTGCGAGGGCGCGGTCCCAACCGAAGAGCACCACGAAGATGGTGGCGTAGGCGCCGGTGGAGGTGGCGCAGAGCATCAGCGTGTAGGCCAGCATCACGATGCCGGACGTCTGGGTGGCGTTGCTGCCGTAGCGCAGGCTCAGCATCTGGGACACGGTGTAGATCTTGAGTTTCTGGATGGTGCCGGCGAAGAGCAGGCTGAGCAGCAGCACGCCGGCGCCGATTGCGACCACGAGCCACATGCCGGAGATGCCGAACTTGTAGCCCAGGCCGACGCCGCCGACGGTGGAGGCGCCACCGAGGACGACGGCGGCCATGGTTCCGGTGTAGAGGAACGGGCCGAGGCGGCGGCCGGCCACCAGGAAGTCGCTGTTGTTCTTGGTGCGGGACTTACCCCACCACCCGAACGCCAGCATGGCGACCAGGTACACCACCACAATGGCGATGTTGACGAAACTTGCGTCCATTAAGGGCTCCTCAGAGCTGTTCGGAGCACGGCTGAACCCGCCGGCGCTCAACAGGGCGCGGGGGCTCAGGTGCTTCTTGACGGGTACGGTGACGGACTGCCGGCGGAAGGGTCCCTGGGTAAGGTACTCCACCACGCCTTTTGGCATCTATTGCCTAATAGGCAACACTTGTTGCCAAACAGTATGTTGTGATCCGGGTAACAGTCAAGACGCATTACGCGGCGCGGGCGGATCCGGTGTTCCGCGGGTGCCGTCCCGCTAGTATTGCTCCAACAATGGGGCCGAGCGGCCGGCCGTGAAAGGTTCCTACATGAAGGCTCTACCAGTTGAACCGAGCAACGTTCCCGTTGCCATCGGTTCCCGGATCCGTGCCGCGAGGCAGTCGCAGCGGCTCACCATCGAGCAGGTGGCCGATGCCACCGGGCTGACCAAGGGTTTCCTCAGCCGGGTCGAGCGCGACCTCACATCACCGTCGGTGGCGTCCCTCGTGACGCTGTGCCAGGTGCTCTCCATCTCGATCGGCGATCTCTTCGCCGCCCCGGAAACGCATCTCACCAAGAAGAACGAAGGTCCACGGATCTCGTTGGGCGGCGAGGGTATCGTGGAGCGGCTGCTGACGGCGCGCTCGGAGCGCCGCGTGCAGATCATCCAGGCCGTGATCGAGCCCCGCGGCCGCGGCGAATCGGAACTTTATGCGGTGGACTGCGACGTCGATGTCCTCCACGTGGTCAAAGGCAGCATCCGGCTGATCCTCACCAACGAGGAATTCGAACTGCACACGGGGGACACCGTGACCTTCCCGGGCCGCGAGCCGCACACCTGGGTAAACCCGACGGATGACGCCGTCGAGGTCCTCTGGGTGCTGGTCCCAGCCGCCAGTCGCTAGGTCCGGCGGGGGCGCCGTTGTAGCTGGGCAGGAACGTCGCGACCCGCGCCCGCAGACGAGCATCGGTAAACATTTGATGCACAAGAGGCAACTTCGAGTGTATGATGGCTGTCACACCCGTCGGTCAATCCTCGAAGGAGAGGCTTTCTTTTGGAAGAGCTGCGCATCGAGGCCAATGGCAACCTTGGCCCCATCGATTCATCCCGCATTCCGCGCTACGCGGGAGCCGCCACCTATGCGCGCCTGCCGCGGCTGGACCAGGTCGCGAAGGCGGACGTCACCCTGGTCGGCGTCCCCTTCGACTCGGGCGTCTCCTACCGCCCCGGCGCCCGCTTCGGGTCCAACCACATCCGCGAGGCCAGCCGCCTGCTGCGCCCGTACAACCCGGCCTGGGACGTCAGCCCCTTCGAAAACATCCAGGTGGCCGACGCCGGCGACATGGCTGTCAATCCCTTCAATATCAACGAAGCGATCGAGACCATCCAGCAGAACGCCCTGGACCTGACCGCCTCCGGCAGCAAGCTGGTCACCCTCGGCGGCGACCACACCATCGCGCTGCCGCTGCTGCGCGCGGCCGCGGAACGCGCCGGCGAGCCCGTTGCCATGCTGCACTTCGATGCGCACCTGGACACCTGGGACACCTACTTCGGTGCCGAATACACCCACGGCACGCCGTTCCGCCGCGCTGTCGAGGAAGGCATCCTGGACACCGAGGCCATCAGCCACATCGGCACCCGCGGCCCGCTCTACGGCAAAAAGGACCTCGACGACGACCACCGCTTCGGCTTCGGCATCGTCACCTCCGCCGACGTCTACTACCAGGGTGTGCTGGAAACCGTCGCCAAGGTCCGCGACCGGATCGGCAACCGCCCGCTCTACATCTCGGTGGACATCGACGTGCTGGATCCCGCCCACGCGCCCGGCACCGGAACCCCGGAAGCCGGCGGCATCACCAGCCGCGAGCTGCTGGAAATCATCCGCGGCTTCCGCGGCATGAACCTCGTGGGGGCCGACGTCGTCGAGGTCGCCCCCGCGTACGACCACGCCGACATCACCGGCGTCGCGGCCAGTCACGTCGCCTACGAACTGGTCACCCTGATGGCGGACCGCGCCGTGGAAGGCGACCGCTTCGGTGCGGCCACCGGCTACGCCGCCCAGGCCCTCGGCCAGGAATCCCGCCGCCCGGCCGGCTTCGCGACTCCTGCGTCCCCGCGCGTCCAGAGCGGGGTGTCCCAGTGACGGACGTACGCAACGGCGGCGACCTCGTCGTCGAGACCCTTGAAGCGCTCGGCGCCAAGACCGTCTTCGGCATCCCGGGCCAGCACGCCCTGGGCCTCTTCGACGCGATGGGCCGCGGAAACCTGCACTTCGTCTCCTCCCGGGTGGAGAACAACTCGGCCTTCGCCGCTGACGGCTACTCCCGCGCCACCGGCGAGGTGGGTGTCCTCTTCCTCTCCACCGGACCCGGCGCCCTGACCTCGCTGGCCGGGCTGCAGGAGGCCTACGCCACCGGCGTTCCCATGGTGGTCGTCGCGAGCCAGATCCCGCTCGAAGGACTCGGCGCGCGCCGCAAGGGCATGCTGCACCAGCTCGATGACCAGAAGGCCTCGGCCGCGAACGTCACCAAGAGCCAGCGGCTGATCCAGCACGCCTCCGGGATTCCCTCCGCCATCCAGGACGCCTGGACCGAGGCGATCTCCTCGCCCCAGGGACCGGTGTGGCTGGAAATCCCGCAGAACGTCCTGCTGGATCCCATCATGGTTCCGCCGGTGGAGGACGCCCTCGCCGAGGCCGCCGACAACCCGCCCCGCGTGGAACTGGTCCGCGAAGCCGTGAAATGGCTCTCGACGGCGGAACGTCCCGCCATTATCGCCGGCGGCGGCACCCGCCGCGGCCGGGCCGAAAAATCGTTGCTCTCCATCGCCGAGAAACTGCGGGCGCCGGTCATCTGCACCCCCGGCGGCAACGGCGCGTTCCCGTGGAACCACGAGCTCTCACTGCAGTCCTGGATCGAGGACCAGCACATGACAGAGCTGCTCGAAGACGCCGACGTGCTGATCGTCATCGGCTCCTCGCTGGGTGAAGTGACCTCCAACTACTTCACCTTTGAGCCGCGCGGCAGGATTATCCAGATCGACGCCGAACCCCGCGTGCTGGAATCCAACCGCCCCGGCCTGGGCATCCGGGCCGACGCCGGCCAGGCGCTCGACGCCCTCGACGCTGCCCTGACGGAACCGCACGGGGAGCGGGCGGACTGGCACGGCACCTCACCGGAAGCCTTGGTCAAGGAATCCCTGGCCAAGGTCAAGGCCCGGCTGGAATCCCAGGACCTCGGCAAGGAACTGAAGTTCATGGCGGACATCCGCGAGGCCGTCCCCTCGGCCATGCAGACGTTCTGGGACATGACCATCTCCGCATACTGGGCCTGGAGCTGCTGGGACGCCCGCGAAGGCCAGTTCCACTCCGCCCAGGGCGCCGGCGGGCTGGGCTTCGGCTTCCCCGCGGCGATCGGCGGCGCCGTCGGCCTGGAAACCACCGGCAGGCCCGGCGGTTCGGCCCGCGTGCTCGCCGTGTCCGGCGACGGCTCGGCGATGTACTCCATTTCCGAACTGGCCACGGCCAAGCAGCACAACGTCCCGGTCACCTGGCTGATCGTGGACGACGGCGGCTACGGCATCCTGCGCGAATACATGGTGGGCGCCTTCGGTAAGGCCACCGCCACCGAACTTGCCCGCCCCGACTTCGTGAAGCTGGCGGAGGCGTTCGGGGTTCCGGCCGTCCGCGTTGCCCCCGAGGACGTCGGGGACGCGCTCAAGGCCGGATTCGCCGCCGACGGACCGAACGTCGTCGTCGTCGAGACCCTGCTCAAGATGTTCGCCCCCACCCACCTGGAGGCATAAGCACCTGGACGTCTGAGCACCACGCTCCACGCCTCTGCGAGAACAAGCGCGGACCGGCAGCACTGCTGCCGGTCTGCGCTTGGCGTTTAAGCCGCCAAGCCCCCAGAAAACAGGGTTAGTTTCCCAAAGTAACTAATTTCCGGTATATTTGTTGCCTTAGGCAAACAAAAGGGGAGCCGCTATGGCAGTCGCGCCGGACACCGCCGCCAAACTCGTCCACCAGATCTTCGACCTGCAACGCGCCGTCCGATGCGTCGCCGCCCTGAAGCTGCGCGGCGAGGACACCGGCGTGGCACTGCAGGGCGTCCTGCGTTTCGTGGGGGAGGGGGAATCCCGCGCCACAGCGCTGGCGGAACGGCTCGGCGTCAGCGCCCCCGTCCTCAGCCGGCACATCGCCGAACTGGAGGAACAGGGCTACGTGGTCCGCCGGCCCGACCCCCTGGACGGCCGGGCGCAACTGATCGCGCTCTCCGCGTCGGGGGTCGAAAAACTCCGCGCCATCGAGGACCAGCGCGCCGCCACACTTCTCGGTTTCCTGCAGGACTGGAGTGAGCAGGACGTCGAGGAAACCACCAATACCCTGCAGAAACTTGCTGAGTCCCTCAGGACATCAGCCCGGGCAACGACGGCCGGATCCACCACCACGACCGACATTGTTTGAGGAGCACCCCATGACAGCAACCACAGAGAAGCCACCCGCCCCGGCGGCGGTGATGACCCACCGCCAGATCATGGAAGCCCTCACAGGCCTGCTGGCCGCGTTCTTCACCGCGATCATCAGCAGCACGATCGTCGCGAACGCCCTGCCCACGATCATGTCCGAGCTCCATGGAACCCAGACGGACTTCGCCTGGGTCATCACCGCTGCCCTGCTGGCCAACGCCGCCACCACGCCGATCTGGGGCAAGCTGGCCGACCTCTTTAACAAGAAGCTCCTGGTCCAGCTGAGCATCGTGATCTTCGTGGCCGGGTCCGTTATGGCAGGCCTGTCGGAGACCATCCCGCTGCTGCTGACCGCCCGCGTTATCCAGGGCGTCGCTATGGGCGGGCTCACGGCACTGGCCATGGCCATTATCGGCTCCATCATCCCGCCCCGCGACCGCGGCAAGTACTCCGGCTACATGGGCGCCGTGATGGCCGTGGGCACCGCGGGAGGACCGCTGCTCGGCGGTTTCATCGTGGACAGCCCGCTGGGCTGGCGCTGGACCTTCTTCGTCTGTGTCCCGCTGGCCATCATTGCCCTCATCCTGCTGCAGGTCACCCTGAAGCTGCCGCACGTCCGGCGCCCCGCGAAAATCGACTGGCTCGGCTCCATCCTGCTGACCTCCGGCGTGAGCCTGCTGCTGATCTGGGTGTCCTTCGCCGGCAACCCGGATTACTACGACTGGTGGTCCTGGCAGACCGTGGCCATGGTGGGCGGCGGCGTGGTCCTGCTGGCGCTGCTGGTCCTGGTGGAATCCAAGGTGCCGCAGCCCATCATCCCGCTGAAGATCATTTCGCAGCGAACCACCGCCCTCGCCATCCTGGCCTCAATCGCCGTCGGCGTCGGGATGTTCGGTTCCTCCGCGTTCCTGGGCCAGTACTTCCAGGTGGCGCGCGGCGCATCGCCCACCGAAGCGGGGCTCCTGACCCTGCCGATGATCGCCGGCAACCTGATCGGTTCCGTAGTCTCCGGGCAGCTGATCAGCCGGACCGGAAAATGGAAGCGGTACCTCGTGGCGGGCGCCATCCTGCTGATCAGTGGCCTCGGACTGACCGGAACCATCGATCACACCACCGAACTCTGGCAGACCGGTGTGTACACCGCGATCCTCGGCATCGGTCTGGGCCTGCTGATGCAGAACCTCGTCCTGGCAGTCCAGAACACCGTGCGGGCCAGCGACATCGGAACCGCCAGCGCCTCCGTCGCGTTTTTCCGGTCGGTGGGCGGCGCCATCGGCGTCTCCGTCCTGGGCGCCATCATGGCCAACCGCGTCAAGGAACTCGCCACCGAGGGACTCGCTGCCGCGGGGATTCCCGTCAGCGGCGGCGCCGGCGCCAGCATGGACCTCAAAGACATGCCGGAACCCGTCCGCGAGATCATGCGCGCCGCCTACGGAGACGCCACGGCCCAGATCTTTATGGTCTCCGCGATCATCGGGCTGGTCGCCCTGGTTGCGATCCTCTTCATCAAGGAAGAACCGCTGCGGCGCACCGTGGACATCGTCAACCCCTCGTCAAAGGGTGTCGACGGCGGCGGCCCGGCCCCGTCTGCAACGGCCCCGTCCGCTGCGACTGCGGTTGAGTCGGCGGCGCCCGTCTCGGCCGCGTCCGCCAGTCCCATGGCAGGGACCGGAATCGTCGACCTCGACCGGGAATTCGTTGACGTGCTCAGCCGGCAGCGCGAAAGTCAGCGCCGGGGCGACTGAGTGGGGGAGTGGCACGCTGGCCGGCCCGGACAGGGCCGGCCGCGGGCTCCCCGGGAGATCCGGGCGCGAAAAGTACGCCGTTTGGATGATTTTCGGTCGCCGATGTTCCACCCGGGCTGGTCGTTTCGTAGAGTTGGATGGCTATGGCTGTCGGCCCCCTTTGCTACTACTGGGAGCATCCGGTTGATGTTCCCCGCCAGGCACTTCTCCAGCCTCATTTATTCGGTATCTCCTAAGGACTCGTGGGCATGCTTGTCACTCTTATACGGCGCTATTCGAAGCCGTATCTGCCGTACATCTGGGCAGTCATTTTCTTCCAGCTGGCCTCCACCATCGCGGCGCTGTACCTTCCCAGCCTGAACGCCCAGATTATTGACGAGGGCGTTTCCCGCGGCGACACGGACTACATCTGGCGCACCGGCGGGGTGATGCTGGGCGTCGCCCTCATCCAGGTCGCCACCGCGATCGCCGGGGTGTACTTCGGGTCCAAAGCGGCCATGGCGTTCGGCCGCGACCTGCGCCGCGGCGTGTTCCGCCAGGTCACCAGCTTCTCCGCGAAGGACGTCAACGTATTCGGCGCCCCCACCCTGATCACGCGTGGCACCAACGATGTCCAGCAGGTGCAGATGCTCATGCTGATGGGCTTGAACTTCATGGTGGCCACCCCCATCATGTGCATCGGCGGCATCTTCATGGCTGTCCGGGAGGACGTCAACCTGTCCTGGCTGGTCTGGGTTTCGGTTCCGGTGCTCGTGGTGGTTGTGGGCTACCTCGTGGTTCGCCTGATGCCGTTGTTCCGGTCCATGCAGACGAAGATCGACCGGCTCAACGGCGTCCTCCGCGAACAGATCATCGGCATCCGCGTTGTCCGTGCTTTCGTCCGCGAACCCCACGAGGCCGAGCGCTTCGGCGCTGCCAACAAGGACCTGACCGACGTGTCACTGAAAATCGGTGCGCTGTTCGTCCTGATGTTCCCTGCGATCGGCATGATCCTGCACATCTCCACCGCGGCCGTGCTGTGGTTCGGTGGCCAGCGGGTCGACGCCGGCGAAATGCAGGTCGGCGCGCTCACGGCCTTCCTCCAGTATCTGCTGCAGATCCTGATGGCGGTCATGATGGGCACCTTTATGGCCATGATGATTCCGCGTGCCTCGGTCTGCGCGGACCGCATCGGTGAGGTGCTCGACGTCGAACCTTCCATCCACGAGGCACTCACCCCCGTGGCGCCGGCTGAGAAGGCGGGCCGGGTGGAATTCCGGAACGTGTCCTTCGCGTACCCCGGCGCCGAGGCGCCGGTGCTCAGCGACATCAGCTTCACCGCCGAACCCGGGCAGACCGTGGCGATCATCGGCTCCACCGGCGCCGGCAAGTCCAGCCTGCTGGCCCTGCTGCCCCGCCTCTACGACGCCGCCTCGGGGGAAGTGCTGCTCGACGGCGTCCCGGTCACCAACCTGGACCGGGCGGAAATCACGCAGCGCGTCGCCATGGTGCCGCAGCGGCCGTACCTGTTCTCGGGGACCATCGAGCACAACCTGCGCTTTGGCAAGCCCGACGCCACGGACGAGCAGCTCTGGGACGCCCTGACCGTGGCCCAGGCGGCGGACTTTGTGCGCGAGAAGAAAAACGGGCTCGGGTCACGGATTGCCCAGGGCGGCACCAACGTCTCGGGCGGCCAGCGCCAGCGGCTCTGCATCGCCCGCGCCCTTGTCACCGAGCCCAAGGTCTTCCTGTTTGACGACTCCTTCTCCGCCCTCGACGTCGCCACGGACGCCCGGCTCCGCCGGGCCCTCAAGGCTAAAACCGCGGACGCCACCGTGATCATCGTCGGCCAGCGCGTCTCCACCATCTCCGACGCCGACCAGATCCTGGTGCTCGACAACGGCCGGATTGTGGACCGCGGCACCCACGACGAGCTGCTGGAAAGTTCCAGCACCTACCAGGAAATTGTCGAATCCCAGCTGACCGCGGAGGCAGTGGCATGAGCACCAAAGAGAACGTCACGCCAAAGTCCGGCAGGCCCATCGCCACGGAACCCGACCCGCAGCTCACCGCGACGGAGCCGGACGACGATTTCTACGAGGAGGAATACAAGCCCGGCGAAGCCGACGGCGGCATGTTCGGCGACATTCCGGCCAAAAAGGCCCAGCACTTCTGGCCCTCCGCGAAGCGGCTGATGGGCCTGCTCAAGCCCGAGCGGGCCGGCATCATCGCCGTGCTCGCGATGGTGACGGTCGCCGTCGTCCTCAACGTCGTCGCGCCGCGGATCCTCGGCCAGGCAATGGACGTGATCTTCGCCGGCGTCATCGGCAAGCAGCTGCCAGCCGGCGGCAGCAAAGAGCAGTTCGTCGAAGGCCTGCGTGCCCAGGGCCAGGACAACTTCGCGGACATGCTCGCCCGGATGGATGTTATCCCCGGGGTCGGCATCAACTTCCAAGAGCTCGCTTTCCTGATCAGCGTGGTGCTGGTGATGTACTTCGTCGCCAACATCTTCCTGTGGCTGCAGGGCTACGTCCTGAACATCCTGGTCATGCGGGTGGTCCGCAAACTCCGCGACGACACCGAGAAGAAGCTCAACAGGCTCCCGCTGAACTACTTCGACACCCGCCAGCGGGGTGACATCCTCTCGCGGGTCACCAACGACGTCGACAATATCCAGCAGGCGCTGCAGCAGGCCTTCGCGCAGCTGGTGAACTCGGCACTGACGGTGATCGGCATCGTCATCATGATGTTCATCGTGTCCTGGCAGCTGGCGCTGATTGCCCTGGTCGCGCTGCCGCTCTCGGCCGTCGCCGCCGGCATCATCGGCTCCCGCAGCCAGAAGCTCTTCGCCGCCCAGTGGAAAAACACCGGCGAGCTCAACGGCCAGATCGAGGAATCCTTCTCCGGCCACGACCTCGTCCGGGTCTTCGGCCGCGACGCCGACATGCTGGACCGCTTCGACGAGCGCAACGAGGCCCTCTACAAGGCCAGCTTCGGCGCGCAGTTCGTCTCCGGCATGATCATGCCGGTCATGCAGTTCGTGTCCTACCTCAGCTACGTCGGAATCGCCGTCGTCGGCGGCCTCCGCGTCGCGTCCGGCGGGATGAGCCTGGGCGACGCCACCGCGTTCATCCAGTACTCGCGCGAATTCACCCAGCCGCTGGGCCAGATGGCGGGGATGGCCAACATGCTGCAGTCCGGTGTCGCCTCCGCGGAACGGGTCTTTGAATTCCTCGACGCCGAGGAACAGGACGCCGAGACCGCCACCGAGCAGCTGCCGGCCAAGACCGACGGCCACGTCGAGTTCCGGCACGTGTCCTTCAGCTACACCCCGGACAAGCCGCTGATCGAGGACCTGTCCTTCACCGCGGAACCCGGGCACACCGTGGCGATCGTTGGCCCCACCGGGGCCGGCAAGACCACCCTGGTGAACCTCGTGATGCGTTTCTATGAACTCCAGGGCGGCAGCATCACCCTGGACGGCGTGGACATCACCCATCTGAGCCGTGCGGAATTGCGCGCCAAGGTGGGCATGGTGTTGCAGGATGCCTGGCTCTTCGGCGGAACCATCTACGACAACATCCGGTACGGCAAGCTGGACGCCACCGAGGAACAGGTGATGGAGGCAGCGAAGGCCACCTTCGTTGACCGCTTCGTCCGTGCCCTCCCGGACGGCTACAACACCGTCATCGACGAGGAAGGCAACAACGTCAGCGCCGGCGAGAAGCAGCTGATCACCATTGCCCGGGCCTTCGTGGCCAATCCCTCGCTCCTGATCCTGGACGAGGCCACCAGCTCGGTGGACACCCGCACCGAAGTGCTCGTCCAGAAGGCCATGGCCGCCCTCCGCACCGAGCGCACCAGCTTTGTGATCGCCCACCGCCTCTCCACCATCCGCGACGCCGACACCATCCTGGTGATGGAGGCCGGCCGGATCGTGGAGCAGGGCGCCCACGCCCAGCTGCTGGACCTCAAGGGCGCCTACTACCGGCTGTACATGTCCCAGTTCGCCGGCGAAGACGCAGAAACGGCCTTTTCGGAAAACACGGCAAACGACGCGACGGCGGTGCACAGCTGAGCGCCGCCGGCGCTGCGGCAGAGTCCGCAGCAGAGTCATTGTCCCGGCGCATCGAGGTGCAGATCCCGATGCGCTGGGGCGACATGGACGCTTACGGCCACATCAACAACGTCCAGATCGTCCGGATCCTCGAGGAAGCCCGCATCGCGGCCTTCGGGCCGCCCCGGGGCGCCGGGCTGCCGGGCATCGAGCCCCCGGTGTCCCTCTTCAACGAGGTCCCGGAGGGGACCCTGGCGTTGATCGTGGAACACAAGATCCGTTACGTCCGGACCCTCGAGTACCGCAACGTACCCGCTCTGGTCCAGCTCTGGATCGGCGCGGTGAAGGGTGCCAGCTTTGACATCCACTACCTCGTGCAGGATCCCGTCACCCGCGAAGACTGCGTCCGGGCCACGAGCCACCTGGCGTTCGTGGACGAGGCCACCGGCCGGGTGCTCAGGCTGACGCCGGAGCAGAAGGAAAAGCTCGCCCGGTTCACCCCGGTCCACGCCGGGTGAGCCATTCCGGGTGAGCCATCCGGCGGAGCCGGGGAGGCAAATCCGGTCCCATGGACTCTATCTCGCTCCACGGATCGTCCCTAGAATGAACCAACCCGCGGGCAGTCCGCCCCGAAGCCAAGGAGCACGAGTCATGGTGACCAAACGAGCACGCAAGAGGAACGCCCAGAAGAAGACCTGGAAGGAACTCTCGCCCATGGCGAAGTTCGGGACGATTTCCGCCGCACTCGTCCAGCTTTCGATGCTGGTCGCCGCGCAGCGGGACATCACCCGCCGCCCGGCTGAACAGATCCGCGGCAGCAAAACGTTGTGGCGGATGGCGACCTTGGTCAACTTCGTCGGACCAGGCAGCTATTTCACGTTTGGCGTCAAGCGCGGCCGCGCCGCTAAGTAAGGAAACGCGCTACCGTTCAGTAACTTCGGGGCGGACCGTGATGCGGGCTGTCAGCTTAAGCCTGTAAATTGAAAGCATGACCCCAACCAAAAAGCCTGCCATGCACCGCGCCCTCGGCATCTCCAAAGAGATCGAAGACGCGGCGTGGTTCGTTTTGGGGCCGGGGCTGCACGGTAAAGCGTCGGCCCTGGACGGACGCACCAAAACATGGTCGGTGCAGGCCGCAGCGGAGCTCCTCGACCGCCTCGAACGCGGGGTGCCGGACCCCAAAGCTCCCATGATGACCAACCTGCGGCAGAACCTTCAGGACGCTTCCCGGGGCGCCAAGCAGCTGGCGGTCGAGCTGCTCTTCCTGCAGTCCCTGCCTCTGGCACACGAGGTGAAGTCCCTCAAGGTCAAGCGTGCTCGGGTGGCCGAGGCTGCGTCCTGGCTGGAGCCGCCCCTGGAACTGCCGGACGAGCTGTACGCCGGCATGACGGATCACGGAGTCATCCGTGACCGCACCGCCGAGTTCAACTGGACCATCTGGGACCACCTGAAATGGCTCTGCCGGTTTGTGCAGCACGTCGCCCAGCGTCCGGCGGGCGCCGTCGCGGCGGCCGTCAAGGATCCGCTGGCATTCCACCAGCTGGTGGCCGGCACCCCCGATGACCAGCCGGCCATTCGCCGGAGCATCGAATTCCTGGTCTGGCCCAGCTACTTCGAGCCGGTGGTGGCCGATGTCGAACGCCAGGAGATCCGCGACGCTTTTGCCTCCCTGGTGGGCGGGGCGAAGGGCGACAGCGACGAGGAAGTTTCCGCGGACATCCACCGCATCCGGCTGCACCTCGACGAGCAGGCCGGCCAACGCATCGACTGGTACTCCCGGCAGCTGGTGAGCCAGTGGCGGAAGGTGGGCGACCCCGGCCGCCGCGCCTGGCTGCTGCGCACCCACCACGACAACGCTGACCTGCTTGGCACCTGGCAGGCCGAGGAATCGGTGACGCTCGACGTCGAGCACCTCCGCCTGCTGGACCCCGGCGTCACCGCCGGGCTGGTCCAGCATGCCGTGGACGAGGACTACAAGCACCTCGGCTACGTGGAACGCGAGGACACCAAAACCGCCGTCTTCGCCTTCCTGACCGTGATGAAGCCCGGAGACCTGACCCTGTACCAGAGCTCGGGCACCGTCCGCGTGGGGGTGGTCCTCGGTGAGCCTGAGCACCACGAGGACAACCGCCGGCTGCGCCGCAAGGTCCGCTGGTTCGACGAAACCCACAACATGACCGAGCTGCCCCGCCACGTGCAGCGCCAACTGGCCACCTCCGGCATCGTCGTGGACATCACCCGCGTCATCCAAGCCCTGGAAGCGCTTCTGCCCGCCGAGGCGGAAGCCGAGCCCGACGACGGTACGGAGCCGGCCGCCGTCGTCGCACCCGCCTGTGAAGGGTTCCGCCCGCTGACGCCGGAGTTCGCCGCGTCCCTGCACATGGACCTGGAACCGCTGCAGGAGATCGCCGAACTGCTGGAGGAGAACCGCCAGCTGGTGCTCTACGGCCCGCCCGGAACCGGCAAGACGTACCTGGCCAAGCACCTGGCGGCCCAGCTCGCCGGCGACACCACCGATGAACGCGTCAAGCTGGTGCAGTTCCACCCCTCCTACGCCTACGAGGACTTCTTCGAGGGTTTCCGGCCGGACAAGACTGAGGAAGGCCAGGTGTCCTTCAAGCTGGTCGCCGGGCCGCTGCGCCGGATCGCCGAGGAAGCCGCCAAGCCGGGGAACGAGAGCAAGCCGTACTTCCTGATCATCGATGAGATGAACCGGGCGAACCTCGCGAAGGTTTTCGGTGAGCTGTACTTCCTGCTCGAATACCGCGACGACCGGATCTACCTGCAGTACAGCCCCAACGAGCCGTTCACGCTGCCGGACAACCTCTACATCATCGGCACCATGAACACAGCTGACCGGTCCATTGCGATGATGGACGCCGCCATCCGCCGCCGCTTCTCCTTCATTGAGCTGCACCCCAAGACGGAACCGGTGAAGGGCTCGCTGCTGCGGTTCCTGCAGGCCCGGGACCTGGACACGACGCCGGCGCTGCTCATGGACGCACTCAACGACGCCATTGACGAGTGGGACCGCGACCTTATGATCGGCCCGTCCTACTTCATGAAGAAGTCCGCCCAGACGCCCAAGGGCCTGCGCCGGATCTGGAAGTACGAGCTGATGCCGCTCCTGGAGGAGCACTACCACGGCCAGCTGAACCGGGCCCAGCTGGAGGAGCGCTTCGGCCTGGACCAGCTCCGTGACCGCCTTGCGCGCGTCTAGCCAGCCGCGGCCGGCCGGCCACGGCGCACCGGGTTCGCCGCCGGTCCGCCGGATCGTCCTCGACGAGCTCTCCGGCGGCGTCGTCGACCGGCTCGACCCTGCCAGCGCCGCCTTTGTCAACGGCAGCGGCCTGGCCAACGCCTCGCCCATGGGCATGGGCCTGTACCGGATCGAGCCGGTGGGGAAGGTCGGCTCGGTGCGCACGCCGACCGTGCAGCTTGAGGTGCGGCCCAAGGAACGGCTGGGCCTGGGCCGGCTCCTGTTCCTGCTGGGCTACGCCGGCGACCAGGGCTTCCGGGAGGACTCCGTGGCCGCGGTGGAGGAAGCGGATCTGTGGAGCGCGCTGGCCGAGTCGCTGGCCCAGCTCGCGGACCGTGCCCTGAGCCGCGGTGTCCTGCAGGGCTACCTCAACGTCGACGAATCACTCCGGACGGTCAAGGGCCGGATCCGCATTTCCGACCAGATCTCGCGGCGGCCCGGCATGCTGGTGCCGCTGGAGGTCTCCTATGACGAGTTCACGGAGGACATTGCCGAGAACCGCGTCCTGCGGGCGGCGCTGGAACGGATGTCGCAGGTCCCGGGGGTGCGGCCGGAGGTGCTGAGCCGGCTCCGCCAGCTCAAGGGCAAGCTCGCCGCCGTGACCCGCCTGCAGCCCGGCGCGCCCTTGCCGGTGTGGCGGGCCAGCCGGATGAACACCCGTTACCAGGCGGCGCTGCGGCTCGCCGAGGTGATTCTGCGCCACGCCTCGGCGGAGGCCGGCGACGGCACGCAACAGTCGGCGTCGTTCGTGGTGGACATGTCCGTGGTGTTCGAGGACTTCGTGGGCACGGCGCTCCGCGAGGCCATGGCCGCCTACCCGGGGGAGATGCGGCTCCGGTACAACGCCCTGCTCAACGAGGCTGTGCGCGACTCGGACCGGATCGTGGTGCAGCCCGGCGCCGTCCACCTGCTGGGAGGGCGGCCGGTGATGGTCTACGACGCCAAGTACCAGGCAGCGGCCGACGCCGGTGCTTCACTCTCGGGGGACCACTACCGGATGCTGGCGTACTGCACGTCCCTGCGCGTGCCGACGGCCTGGCTGGTGTACCCGGGCGCGGGGGAGATCAAGCTGCGCCGGATCCTCAACACGGACATCGACGTGGTGGAGTTTCCGCTGGACCTGTCGCGGCCGCCGTCGGAGATCCTGGCCTCCGTGGCGGACCTCGCGCAACAGTCGTGGGGCGAAGTGGTGCGTCAGGCGACCATCAGCCGCTGACGCACCTCCTTCGGACGCGCCGCTAGCTGGCTTCCTGCTCCACGGAAACAGACAGGAGGTGGTTCAAGAGCGCCTTCTCAGGCTGGCCGGGGCAGTTGGCGAGATGCCACCGGAGTTGCTCCCGCACCTGCGCCTCTTCCGGCCTGGTGTCGGAGAGAATGGCGTCAATGATCGCGGAAACCTGCAGGCGCAGGGGTTCCAGCTCCTCATCGACCTCGGGGGACCGCCGGAACTCCTGCGGCCGGTAATCGGGTGACGACTTCGAGGGCCGAGTTACGGTCCTCAGCGACGTGGTGGACCTCAGCAAGTGCGGCATCTGGCGCTCTCCCGTGGAGTAGAAAAGTTCGAGTAAGTGCGGACCGGTAGGGTCCTTGTCCCCGAGTTCGCATGTTACCTGAGACACATCGGTATGTCGCCTCTGGCGCGACGATCAATTTTGTGTCGTGTCCAGGAATTCGTCCAGTCGCTGCTCCAGCACGGACACATCTTTGAGCTCGCACTCCCAGACGGTGAGGACGTCCCAGCCCGAGTGCTCCAGCAGGCGGCGTTGCTCGGCGTCGCGGTTCCGCGTCCGGGTGCGTTTGGTTTCCCAGAACTCGGCGTTGGCCTTGGGGGCGTGCTGCCCCACCCGACAGTCGTGGAAGTGCCAGAAGCAACCGTTGACGAAGATGACTTTGTGGCGGCCGGCGAAGACCAGGTCCGGGTTACCCGGGAGACGTCCGCCGCGGGTGGTGCCGTGCAACCGGTAGCGGTAGCCCTTGGCGTGAAGCAGTCTTCGGACCAGCAGTTCGGGCTTGGTGTTCTTGCCGCGGATCCTGGACATGTTCCAGCTGCGCCGCTCGGGGGTCAGCTTGTCGGCCATGGATTAAGTCTAGGCGGCAGGGACCGGCCGAGCCGGCGGCGTTGCCGACGTCGAACGGTTGCTAGATCTCCCGCTCCGGGTGCTCGCCAAACTGGAAGTGACGTCCGCTGACCTTGGTCGGCTCGATCTCGACGTAGAAGTCCTTCAGGGTGGGCACCCACGGCTTGAGCCCCAGCGCCTCAGCCGCCGCGATGTCGGCGGATTTGTCCAGCACTCGGGCCGTGCCGCGCAGGACAACCGACCAGGCCTCCTCGGAGAGGATGCCGTCCGTCTCGAACAGCACCTTGGCGTTGATGGTCAGTTCCGCGAGTTTGTTGCCAGGGGCCGTCCGGAGGTAAAGCTTCCGGCCGCTCACGGCGTAGTTGACCGGGAAGATATCGGGTTCGCCGCCCACGATCACCACCAGCCTGCCGTGCTTGGTGCCCTCAATCAGCTTCCAGCTCTGATCGTCGGTGAGTACGAGGATGGGGTTGTCGTCTGGATGTTCGAAGATCATGGGTTCATTGTTCTGGCCGGGGTACAAAAGCGCCAGAGGCTTGTGCGGGGAAATCGGTGTGACTCGAAGCACTTATGCGGTGGTGCGTGCGGTCAATCGGGCGGCTGTGGATAACCTTGATGCCCGAAATGTGATGTCGGTTACCCTTAAGGCATTGTTTGGCTGCACGCGTCTTGATTTTCTATCGGGGGGAATAGCTGACCATGACATCCCGCACTTCATCCTTCGGCCGCCGCAGGCGGATTTGCGCTGTCTTGGTTGCGCTCAGTATGTTGCCAGTCGCGGCCTGCACCGGCGGAGGAACCACGCCGGGTGCAACAGCCGCCCCCGTGACATCGAGCCCGACGCCGTCGGCGACGCCCACTGCCACCCCCACGCCGACGGCCAGCTACAAACCCGCGGACGCCTCAGGCAGGGCGCAGAACGTCCCGGTTCCAGTGCTGCCGGAAGCTGCGAAGGTGGAGACGAAGGCAGGTGCAATTGCCTTCGCTAAGCACTGGTACACAGTTCTTAATTACGCCTACCAAACGGGAGATTTCGGGCCGATGGAGGCTGTCACGGGCACCGCATGTCGTATGTGCGCGAAGGTTCGCCCGGGCATTGTTGAGTGGAACTCAGGCGGACGCTGGATTGCCGGAGGCCTTGTTGTCGTCAAGGGGGCGTTCACCGAGTTTGTGAGGACGGCCGAGGGTAATTATCAAGTGACCACACAGTTGGAACAGCCTGTCGGGTTCCTCTATCGGGCAGATTCAACTGTCGAGAAGTCCGTACCTGCATCTCAGGTTCTCGCCGACATTATGACGGTTCGCTTTACCGAAGGCAGATGGACTGCGCTGGACGTTGACCGGCTCGGTGTATGAAGCGAGGAGGGGGTCTTCGTGGCTGGCTTGGGCGCAGTTCCAGGGTCTTAGTCGCTGTCATTCTGATATCGATGTCAGCCGGCTTACCTGCTGCCGCCGATACCTCGGACGTGTTCTGGAACTCAGCCGGCGTTGGCGTTTGGCGGTACGACGCTTCCCTCAAGGTCTGGGTGGACGCGCCGAACACGGTTCCCGAGAGTCCGTATCAGTACAGGTTCGATTACCTGTGCCTAGTGGACAACAATGCTTTTGATCTCGAGTGTCTCGCCGCGACGTCAGAGTGTAATGCCGGCGAAAACGGGCGTCCGGTCAGATGGTGGTGGAAGTTGGTAGTCGCGGGCCCGAACGATTGGAGCCGAATTACCCCGGACCGCTGTGTGTACTCCGAAAAGCCTGATGACGTATTGGGTAGGATCGCTGCCCAGATTCAAATGAGGTTCCGGCAACTCCCCGTCAATGCGGGCAACTCCGTAATGCAGCCGAGCCCGCACACACTCAGGGGTGCCGAGACCAACTTCTACGCAGAGGCCCTTGAGCAAGTGTTCACTGTAGATATGCTCGGTCAAAGCGTCTCGATCGTCGCAAAACCCGTCCAGTACACCTGGAACTACGGCGACGGCAGCTCGCTTGGGCCGCAGACTGCGGCCGGGGGACCCCTCCCGCAGGACCGCTGGGGCGAAAAGACCGCCACCAGCCACGTCTACACCGCGACCGGCGATTTCCGAGTGGTGCTGACCACCCACTTCCAGGGGACCTATTCGGTCAACGGCGGCCCGCCGTTGCCCATCCCGGGCCAAGGGCAATTCAGCTCACCGCCGCAGACCGTCAGCGTCTGGCGCTCCATCACACGGAACTATGCTGACGACTGCCTCCGCAACCCGCAGGGTCAAGGTTGCCCCGGCGTCGCGCCTCGTGCACCTTAAACTTGAGCCGTCGGCCCCGAAGGCGTGGCAGTTAAGCCCGCAGCTCCCGGTCGAGCCGCTCCATCCGGGCGCTCACCAGCTGACAACGTGGATCCTGGGGTCCCATCAGTGTGGCCGCCGCTGCTGCGGCCGCTGTGTCCGAAGATCCCATGTCACTGGTGCACCACTGAAGCATTAACCCGGCGTCACCGCTGGCCCGGACAGAGGCGCCCATGGCTTCATTGAGCTCGTCGCGCATAAACCCGATCGCGAGGTTGCTCGAACGGTTGAGAAATTTGGCCCCATACGCGGCGAAGGCTTCGGCAACCCGGCCGTCCCGCAAATGGCAAGCCACCTCTGAGGCATCAGTGACCACCCGGACGGCGGACGAGAATCGGTAGGGGTTCGCTTCCACGACGTTGCCCAGGAGGCTGCGTATCCGGTGCATCTCGGTCCGGATCGCCGCAGCGGTGCCTGCGTCGCCGTGGATCTCGTAGGCAAGTTCATCGGCGCTCCAGCCCTGGGTCCGGGATGCCAGCAGGGCCAGGATCTCGGCGCGGCGCAGTGTCAGCGGGCGGCGGGCGCCGCCGTCGAGGGCCGCGGACGGAGCGTCCCCCAGCAGCCGGAGCGTCAGCTGTGACCGGACCCCTATCTCGGGGCGTCCCGCAGCGGCAGAGGCAGCAGGCAGTCCGGTCCTGGGGCCGGCCGTCACGGGCGGGCTGGCGGATTTCAACAGTTCCTCAGCCAGCCGCACTCCACAGCGCACCAAGCGCAGGCTGTCCGGCGTGACGGATTCGAACGGGCCGGACACGTCCAGGACGCCGATGACTTCCCCCGTCAGAGGGTCGCGAATCGGGGAGGCCGTGCAGGCCCAGTCGTGATGCGTCCGCACCAGGTGCTCGGCCGAGAAGAGTTGAGCCGGGGCCCCCGTCACCAGGGCTTCGCTGATGGCGTTGGTGCCAACCCCGGATTCGGACCAGTCTGCCCCCTCCACGAACTCCAGGGAGTCCGCGAGTTTCAACGCCTGTTTACTGCCCACGCGCCACAGCACTTCGCCCTCGTGGTCGGTCACGATCAGCAGGTGGCGCCCGGTCGCGGTCTCGTCGGCCAGCAATTGGGACAGCGCCGGCATCACGGCCGCCAGCCGGTGGCCGGCACCCAGCGAACGCGCCTCGGACACTTCATGCCGGTGGATCGGACGGTGCTGGTCCGGATTGATGCCTAACGCGAGGGAGCGCTGCCAGGACTTGACGAGCGACGGCGAAAGATGCTGATTCGGATTGCCGGAGATAGTGGACTCGTGGGCCTTTCGCAGGGCGCGTGCATACTCCGCAGGCGCGGAAAACCTCAGGTCCGCTAGCTGCGTGATGGAACGGCTGCCCTGCCGCATGGTCATTGTTCCAACTCGCCCTCGAATCGTCGCACCCGGCCAGCATCCGCCCACTTGGCCGCCAGTGGCGCGGGCCAAGAGCTTGAGAGCCCTGTGTAACCCGATTGTAACCCCCTGCGGAATTTACTTGTGATGCGGGTCACTGCGTGGACTGAATGCCACGCAACGGGGCCGGCCCCCAGTTAGCAACGGAAAGAGGAAACATGCCTGAGACTCCAAACGGCGTGGTCGGGGCGTGGCTGGCGCAGTTCGATGAGGCGCTGCGCAGCCACAACACAGACGACGTGCTTGAGCTTTTCGACGACGATTCGTACTGGCGCGACTTCGTCTCCTTCACCTGGAACCTCAAAACCCTTGAGGGCAAAGAGGACATCCGGCGCATGCTGGATGCGACCCTGGACGACGTACAGCCCAGCAACTGGACTCTGGCCGAGGACGCCACCGGGGATGCCGCCAACACCGAGGCATGGGTTAATTTCGAGACCGCCCAGGCCCGGGGCTACGCCCACCTGCGGCTCCGGAACGGCAAGTGCTGGACCCTGCTCACCACGATGCAGGAGCTCAAGGGCTTCGAAGAAAAGAAGGGTGCCAACCGGGAGAAAGGGGTCGCCCATGAGATCAGCAAGGGCCGCAAGTCGTGGCTGGAGCTGAAGGAAGAGCAGGAAGCCCGCCTGGGCTACGAAGACCAGCCGTACACCGTCATCATCGGCGGCGGCCAGGGAGGGATCGGGCTCGGCGCGCGCCTGCGCCGGCTCGGCGTGCCCACCATCATCATCGAGAAGAACGACCGCCCGGGCGACTCCTGGCGCAACCGCTACAAGTCCCTGCACCTCCACGACCCCGTCTGGTACGACCACCTGCCCTACATCAAGTTCCCCGACGACTGGCCGGTGTTCGCGGCCAAGGACAAGATCGGCGACTGGCTGGAGAACTACACGCGGATCATGGAGCTGAATTACTGGTCCAAGACCGAATGCACCAATGCCCGTTTCGACGAAGCGTCCCAGGAGTGGGTGGTGGAGGTAGTGCGCGACGGCGAACCGGTCACCTTGCGCCCCAAGCAGCTCGTTTTCGCCCTGGGCGTCTCGGGGTATCCCAGCGTTCCAGCGTTCGACGGCGCCGAATCCTTCCTGGGGGAGCAGTACCACTCGTCCAAGCATCCGGGCGGCGGAGACTGGACCGGGAAGAAGGCCGTGGTCATTGGCTCCAACAACTCGGCCCACGATATCTGCGCCGATCTCTGGGAACACGGCGCAGACGTCACCATGGTCCAGCGGTCCTCCACGCACATCGCGCGCAGCGAATCCCTCATGGACCTTGCCCTCGGCGGCCTGTACTCCGAGGAAGCGTTGGCCAACGGGGTCACCACGGAGAAAGCCGACCTGCTGTTCGCGTCCCTGCCGTACCGGATCCTGCCCGAAGCCCAGATCCCGGTCTATGCGGAGATGGCCGAGCGCGACGCCGAGTTCTACTCCCAGCTGGAGGCCGCCGGCTTCGAACTGGACTTCGGCGTTGACGGCTCCGGACTGTTCCTCAAGTACCTGCGGCGCGGCTCCGGCTACTACATCGACGTCGGCGCCTCGCAGCTGATCATCGACGGCCGGGTCAAGCTCGCCAGCGGTGAGGTCGGCAAGATCACCGGGAACGCCGTCGTGATGGCTAACGGAATGGAGCTGGAGGCGGACGCCATCATCTACGCCACCGGCTACGGGTCAATGAACGGCTGGCTGGCCGACCTGGTCTCACCCGAGGTGGCCGACGCCGTCGGGAAGTGCTGGGGCTTCGGCTCCGATACTCCCAAGGACCCGGGGCCGTGGGAAGGCGAACTTCGCAACATGTGGAAGCCCACCAACGTGGACAACCTGTGGATTCACGGCGGCAACCTGCACCAAAGCCGCCACTACTCCAACTATCTGGCGCTGCAGCTCAAGGCCAGGATGGAAGGGCTGCCGACACCGGTTTTCGAACGTCAGCCAACGCACCACACGCGCTGACCCGGACGGACCGTGACAATGACAGCCCCGGGAACCACACTGGGGTTGACGGCCACTTTCCCTGACTATCCAACGACCCGCCGTGGATGCGCCTGACCGGGCGCATCCACGGCCCGTAACGCGAAGGAAAAACACCATGAAAGCAGCACGATTCCACGCCCGTGAGGACCTCCGGATCGAAGACGTTCAGGAGCCCGAGCTGCGCCCCGGAACGGTGAAAATCGCCGTCGCCTGGTGCGGGATCTGCGGGACGGACCTCCACGAGTTCCTGGAGGGGCCCATCTTCACCCCGCCGCCCGGAAGCCCCCACGTGCTTTCGCATGAGGCCGCCCCCGTCACCCTGGGGCACGAATTCTCCGGCACTGTCGAGGAACTGGGCGAGGGTGTGACCGGGCTCGCCGTCGGGGACAGCGTTGTGGTGGAGCCCTATATTGTCTGCAATGAATGCGGCCCGTGCCTCAGCGGTCACTACAACCTGTGCACCAAACTGGGCTTCATTGGCTTGGCCGGCGGCGGCGGGGGCCTGAGTGAGAAAATCGTCGTCGACACCCGGTGGGTCCACCCCGTCGGCGACATCCCGCTGGACGAAGCCGCCCTCATCGAACCCCTCGCCGTGGCCTATCACGCCGTCGGCCGGAGCGACGTCAAAGCCGGCGACGTCGCCGTCGTCGGCGGTGCGGGACCCATCGGTCTGCTGACCGCAGCAGTCCTCAAGGGCCTCGGCGTCACCACGATCGTCACCGAGCTGTCGGCGGCCCGGAAGGACAAGGCGGTTTCCTCGGGAGTCGCGGACCATGTTCTGGATCCGAGCTCCGACGACGTCAAGGCGCGGGTGCTGGAGCTGACTGAGGGCGCGGGGGCAGATGCAGCGTTTGAATGTGCCGGTGTGAATGCCGTGCTGGACACCATGCTCGACGTCGTGAAACCGGCCGGCGTCGTCGTTAACGTCTCGATCTGGGGACACCCGGCCACCGTGGACATGCAGAAGGTCGTCCTGAAGGAAATCGACCTCCGCGGCACCATCGCCTACTGCGGTGATCACGCGGCCGCGATCAAGCTCGTCCAGGAGGGCAAAGTCGATCTGAAGCCCTTCATCACGGGACGAATCGCCCTGGACGATCTCGTGGACAGGGGCTTCGACACCCTGATCCACCACAACGACACCGCGGTCAAGATTATCGTCCACCCGTAGTGATCCGAGTCTCAGGTGGAATAGTTGCAGGCGCCGGGCAGTTGCCGCCAGTGAACCCAATCCCTGGTGAAAGGAAATGCGCATGCTGTTTTCCCCGATGACTCTCGGCGAGCTGGAACTGCCCAACCGACTGGTGATGGCGCCGCTGACGCGCGTCCGCTCCGGCAAGGAAGGCATCCCCGGTCCTCTGCTGGTCGAGCACTATCGGCAGCGGGCGTCCCTCGGCCTGATCGTCAGCGAGGGCACGTACCCCAGCCGCGCCGGCCGGGGATTCCCCGGCCAGCCGGGCCTGGTGACCGAGGAGCAGCTCCAGGGCTGGTCGGAGGTTACGGCAGCGGTGCACGCCGAGGGCGGCCGGATCTTCGCCCAGGTGATGCACGCCGGACGCGTCACGCATGAAGACACGAACGGCGGCCACGAAGTTGTTGCGCCCAGCGCCATCGCGATCGACGGCCTGACCCGCACTTACGAGGGCAAGAAGCCGTTCCCCGTTCCCCGCGCCCTGTCCACCACGGAGCTTCCGAGCATCGTCCAGGAATTCGTCACCGCGTCCCGCAACGCGATCCGTGCAGGGTTCGACGGCGTCGAGCTGCACTCCGCCAACGGCTACTTGCTGCACGAATTCCTGTCGCCGTCTGCCAACCACCGCGAGGACGTTTACGGCGGCTCGCCCGCAAACCGTGCACGCTTCGTGATTGAAGTGGCACAGGCCGTCGCGGACGCCATCGGTGCGGACCGGGTGGGCATCAGGATCTCGCCGGAACACAACGTCCAGGGAGCTCTTGAGGTCGACGCGGCTGACGTCAATGAGACCTACACTGCCCTGGTGGATGCCTTGGCTCCCCTGAAGCTCGCCTACCTGAGCGTGCTGCACAAGGAACCCACCAGCGAGCTGGTGCAGGATCTGCGCGCCCGCTTCGGCGGCACCTTCCTGCTGAACTCGGGCTTCGGCGTCATCACCACCCGCGAGGAGGCCGTAGCCATAATCGAGGATGGCCACGCTGACGCCGTCGTCGTCGGCCGCCCCGCGATCGCGAACCCGGACCTGGTCCGCCGCTGGCGCGAAGGACTTCCGACCAACGAGCCGGACCCGTCCACCTTCTACACCGACGGCGCCGAGGGCTACACGGACTACCCGGCGTACCAGAACTAACACCGGCCCCGGCACGTCGCCGCCGCCAACAGCACGCGCGCCGCTGGACATGTGCCGCGCTAGTCACCACCAGTGGAAATGTCCCCGCGGCAGCCAGGCTAACCGTTGGACATGTCCCGCGTAACCCACCAACAGTGGGCAGAATGCCATTCTGCCCACTGTTGGTGCTTAAGGGTGGGCATGTCCCAGATGGGCGTGGCCTAACAATGGGCATGTCCCTCGGGTAGGGGAGTGAAAAGTGGGCATGACTCGTGTGCCCGGGAGTGAAGAATGGGCATGTCCGAGCACGGGACTTTGGGCGCTCCGATGCGGCCGGTCCTATAGGATTTGAGGATGCAACCAGCTTCGTCCGGGACCGGGCCTGAGATCCGCCCCGCAGGCCGTCCTGTCAGCCGTCAGGTTCTCGCGGACCACGTGTACGAGGAACTCCTGGCGTCGCTGATGGACGGGCGGCTCGAGCCCGGGGCCGCGGTGAGCATCGACGGAACCGCCCGGGAGCTCGACGTGTCCCCGACGCCGGTCCGCGAAGCACTTGCCAGGCTGGAACACACCGGTATGGTCCGCCGTGTGGCCCTCAAGGGGTACCGGGTTGCCCCGGTCTTCACCCAGGAAGATTTCGCCGAGCTGATGGAGGCACGCCTGGCGATCGAGCCGGTCAATGCCCGCCTCGCGTGCGCCCGGTTGACCCCGGCGCACCTCGCCAAACTTTCGCAGGCCGTCGCCGATCTCAAGAAGGCGCCGAGGGGCCCGTCGTTTGCCGAATACCGCGACTACCTAGAGGCCGACGAGCGCTTCCACCGGCTGATCGCTGAATACACCGGCAACCAGTTCATGGTTGCCGCCTACGCTGCCCTCGGCGGGCAGGTCCAGCGCTTCCGGCTCTTCGGGGGAGTGGGTATCACCGACGCCGAACACGCCATCGCCGAGCATCAGTCCGTGCTGGACGCGTTCTCCTCTGGCGATCCGGATAAAGCGGCCGCCGCCATGGCCGAGCATGTGCAGAGGGTCCGCGGCAGGGCCATCGCCGACGCGCCCGCAGGATAACGGACCCGCGCGCGCAGGTTGACGCCGAGGCCGGGCATCGCCGGCGCACGCGCTCGCCACCGCACCGGCAAACTGACTGGGCCCCTGACCCGGCTGACCAGCTCCCGTTACCCCGGCCAGCCAACACCCCGGCACAAGACTCTCGCCGCACGGGCTTGCGTACGGGGCTTCTTTGTGATGTTCCCTCGCCTTCCGCTCCCCGGAACTGCCCTATAGGATCTATGATTGTTACCAATCTGCCCGATGTGACCTTGACAACACTCTACGGATAGTAAATCCTATAGGAAACAGGATTCCACGAAGGAGTGAACCCCATGGCGTATACAGCCGAAAATTGGCCCATCACCGCAGCGCTCCTGCAGTTCCCGGGAACCGACGCACAGGGCAACCACATCAACGATGCCGAGGCCTCCGACTGGGCCGAGGTCCTCACCGAGGTCAAGGACGCCGGCTTTGCCAACGCTGACCTCACCGACAGCTGGGTCCGCCCCGGCGACCTGAGCACGGCCCGCCTGGCGGAATTCAAGCAGACCGCTGCCACCGTTGGCATCGGCATCCCCGTCATCTCCGCCATCCGCCGCAGCGTGATCGAGGAGCGGAACTGGGAAGCGAACCTGGCCTACAGCCACCGCACCATCGACGCCGCCGCGGAACTCGGCTGCGAAGTGGTCTCCTTCGGGCTGCACCAGGCGCTCACGCTCGAGCAGCGCAAGCAGCTGTGGTTCTGGACCGTCGAAGGGCACAAAGACCCAGTGGGGGACCAGGAAACCTGGGGCAAAGCCGTCACCAGGCTCCGCGAACTGGGCCGGCACGCAGCCGATGCCGGGATCCTCCTCTCCCTCGAAATGTACGAGGACACCTATCTGGGCACCGCGGACTCCTCCGTGCAGCTGGTCCAGGACATCGGACTGGACAATGTTGGCCTGAACCCCGACCTAGGCAACCTGATCCGCGTCCACCGCCCGATTGAGGACTGGCGCGAGATGGTGGCCAAGACGCTCCCGTACTCCAACTACTGGCACATGAAGAACTACATCCGCGATGAGGATGTGGCCCGCGACAGCTACGTCGCCATGCCCGCGCCGATGGAAAGCGGCCTCATCAACTACCGCGAGGCGTTCAAGATCGCCCTCTCGGTCGGCTTCCAGGGAATCCTCTGCACCGAGCACTACGGCGGCGACGGACTCAGTGTCACCGCCAGCAACCAGGACTACCTGCGGCGCCGGATCCTGCCGAAGACCGACAGCTACGCCCTCGGCCAGAGCCAGGTGGCACAGGGCCGGCGGCAGCCGGCGACGTCGGAACTCGCCGGCGTCTGACCCGGCGCCTAAACCGGCGCCTCACGCTGGCGCCTGGTGCGGCCGTCAAGTCATTTGGGGGCGGCCGCACCACCCCGATCTACTTCAGCTCTCTTTCCACTGCATTAGTTCTCCAACACGGATTCAATGAGGAAACCATGACCCAGATCTTCGACAATCCCGCTGATTTCGCGGATGAGGCACTGGACGGCTTCGTTGCGGCCAACCGCGGCTACGTTGCCCGTGTCGACGGCGGCGTCGTCCGTTCCACCGAGGTCCCGGCCGGGCAGGTCGCGCTGGTGGTCGGCGGCGGCTCCGGGCACTACCCCGCCTTCGCCGGCCTCGTGGGGCCGGGCCTGGCCGCCGCCTCGGCCTGCGGCAACATGTTCGCGTCGCCCGCGGCCGGCCAGGTCTACCGCGTGGCCAAGGCGGCCAACGCCGGCGGCGGCGTGCTGCTGAGCTACGGCAACTATGCCGGTGACGTCCTGCACTTCGGCCAGGCCCAGCTGCGCCTCAACGCCGAAGGCATTGAAACCCGCACCGTCCTGGTCACCGACGACATCGCCAGCGCCCCGCTGGACCAGATCGAGAAGCGGCGCGGCATCGCCGGCGACCTGACAGTCTTCAAGATCGCCGGCGCCGCTGCGGAGGCGGGACTGGACCTGGACGACGTCGAACGGCTCGCCATCCGGACCAACTACCGCACCCGCTCGTTGGGCGTGGCCTTCGACGGCTGCACGCTGCCCGGCGCGGACGCGCCGCTGTTCACTGTCCCGGCGGGGCACATGTCCCTCGGCCTGGGCATCCATGGCGAACCGGGCATTTCCGATCACCCCATGCCCACGGCCTCCGAACTGGCCGAGCTCCTGGTCAGTCAGCTGCTCGCTGACAAGCCTCACGACGCCGGCAGCCGCGTCGTGGCGATCGTCAACGGCCTCGGCACCGTCAAGTACGACGAGCTGTTCCTGCTTTTCGGAAAAATCGAAAAGCTTCTGGTCGCGGCCGGACTCACCGTGGTGGAACCCGAATGCGGCGAGCTCGTCACCAGCCTGGACATGTCCGGACTTTCCCTGACCCTGCTGTGGCTCGACGACGAACTGGAGCAATACTGGGCGGCCCCGGCCGACACCCCGGCATTCCGCAAGGGCAATCTGGCACCCCGGGCCCGCCGCGAACTCGCCGGTCCGGAAGCCGCAGAGGCCGCCGCCGTCGAACGCCCCACACCGGCCGCGGCAGAGCTCGGACGGCAGGCGGCCGCAGTGCTCCGCCAGGTCCGGGACGTCGTCGTCGAACACGAAGAGGAACTGGGCCGGCTGGACGCAGTCGCCGGCGACGGCGACCACGGCATCGGGATGCGCCGCGGCGTGGAAGCAGCGGTCACCGCGGCTGAGCAGGCGGCCGCGAACGACGGCGGCGCTTCGCCGGCGCGCGTCTTGACCGCCGCGGGGGAGGCCTGGAGCGAACGCGCGGGCGGCACCTCCGGCGCGCTCTGGGGATCCGCGATCATCGCCGCAGGGCTGGCGCTGGGAAACCGGGACAGCTACAGCGGCGGGGATGCCGCGGCCACGGTCACCGCCTTCGCCGCCGCGATCACCGAACTGGGCAAGGCAGACCCCGGGGACAAGACCATGGTGGACGCGCTGCTGCCTTTCAGGGACGCGTTCTGCACGGCGCTCGACGGCGGCGCTTCCGCCGGTGACGCACTCGCCGCCGCCGCGGCCGCCGCCCGGACCGCCGCGGACGGGACCGCGGACCTCCGCCCGCTCAAGGGACGCGCCCGGCCGCTCGCGGAAAAGAGCCTAGGCCACCCCGACCCGGGGGCGGTTTCGTTCGCCCTCATCGCAGCAAGAATTTCCGCCCACACAGACGGCCGGCTCGCTAACCCCGAACTGGCCAAGCAAGGAGCACAGGCATGAGCACAACAACAGGCTGGCGCGTCGTCGTCGGCAACGACGAGGCCGGCGTCGAATACAAGAACGCACTCAAAGCCCTGCTCGAGGCGGACCCGCGCGTCGCCTCCGTGCAGGACATCGGAGTCGGCGCCAACGACTCCACTGCCTACCCCCACGTCGCCGTGGACGCCGCACGCAAAGTCGCCGAGGGCGACGCCGACCGGGCCCTGTTGATCTGCGGCACCGGCCTGGGCGTGGCCATCGCGGCCAACAAGGTCCCGGGCATCCGCGCCGTCACCGCGCACGACAGCTATTCGGTGGAACGGTCCGTGCTCAGCAACAACGCCCAGGTCCTCACGCTCGGACAGCGCGTCATCGGCCTGGAACTCGCCAAAAAGCTCGTCAGCGAATGGCTGGGCCACCGCTTCGACGAAACCTCTTCCTCCGCCGCCAAGGTGGACGCCATCTGCTCCTACGAGCCCGAATACACGAAGGCAGTCTGACCATGACCGAATCAACAGGTAACGCCGCCGCCATCAACGCCGCCCGCAGGATCGCCGTCGTCGGCTCCGGATACATGGGCGGCGGGATCGCGCAGGTCCTGGCGCTCGGTGGTGCCCGCGTGGCGCTCGCCGATGTGTCCGCCGAAGTGGCGCAGAAGAACTACGAGCGGCTGCTCGCCGAATCGG
This sequence comes from Arthrobacter sp. 001422645, assembly GCF_059816125.1. Classification (NCBI taxonomy): domain Bacteria; kingdom Bacillati; phylum Actinomycetota; class Actinomycetes; order Micrococcales; family Micrococcaceae; genus Arthrobacter; species Arthrobacter sp. 001422645. Next base: position 116,608 of record NZ_JCBANT010000011.1, read on the forward strand.
ACGAGTTCGTCGCTGCCGGGCTCTTCCCGGAAGGCTCCACCGCCATCCTGAAGGAAAACCTCTGGGCGGCCAAGGACATCGAGGAAGCCGTGGCAGATGCCGACTTCATCGAGGAAGCCGTCCCCGAAGTCATCGCCATCAAGCACCAGACGCTGGCGCGCATCAGCGCCGCCGCCCGCCCGGACGCCATCATCGGGTCCAACACGTCCACGATCTCCATCGCGGAGCTGTCCGAGCCCGTCGCCAACCCGGGACGCTTCCTGGGCGTGCACTTCTCCAACCCGTCCCCCTTCATCCCGGGCGTGGAAATCATCCCTCACGCCGGCACCTCAGCGGCCACCATCGGCGCTGTCCGCGAACTCGTCCACGCCGCGGGCAAGCAGACCGCCGTCGTCAAGGACGTCACCGGCTTTGTGCTCAACCGGCTCCAGTACGCCTTGTTCCACGAGGCCGCCCAACTGGTGGAGCAGGAGATCGCGACGGCGGAGGACATCGACACCCTGGTCCGCACCACCTTCGGTTTCCGGCTGCCGTTCTTCGGACCCTTCGCCATCGCCGACATGGCAGGGCTGGACGTCTACAACTTCTGCTACAAATCGCTGCAGACGGAGTTCCCGGAACGTTTCGCGACGCCGAAGGTCCTCAGCGACCTCGTCGACGCCGGGAAGCTTGGCACCAAGACCGGCGCCGGCTTCCTCAATGTCCCCGCCGAGCGCACCCCGGAACTCATCGCCTATCGGAACAAGGCGTACGTGGCCATGCAGAAGCTCATTGACGAGCTCGGCCCCGCCCCCATCAACTAAGCCCCGCCACTTTCACGCCTTCAGGAGCACTCCCATGAGCACTTTCCCCGCAGAACGCACCGCGATCGTCACCGGCGCCGTCTCGGAGCGCGGCATCGGCCGTGCGACCGCCAACTTCCTGGCCGCGCAGGGCTGGAACGTCGGCATCATCGATCTGGACGACGCGCTGTGCAAGGCAGCAGCCAAGGAACTGGCCGCCGAGCACGGCGTCAAGGCGTTCGGCGCCGGCGCCAACGTCTCCGACGAGGCGTCCGTCCGCGCGGCGATCGACGCGATCGAGGCCGAACTGCCGCAGATCGTCGCCCTGGCCAACGTGGCCGGCGTCAGCTCGCCGGTCCCGTATCTGGAACTCGACGCCGCCGAGTGGGACCGGGTGCTGAGCATCAACCTCAACGGCGTGCACTACGCCACCCGCCGGGTGGCCGAATCCATGGTGAAAAACAGGATCGGGCGCATCGTCAACATCTCCTCCGTCTCCGCGCAGCGCGGCGGCGGCACGTTCTCCAAGACGCCGTACTCCGTGGCCAAGGCCGGCGTGATCGGGCTGACCCGCTCCACGGCCCGCGAACTGGGCGAGTACGACATCACGGTAAACGCGATCTCGCCGGGTCCCATCGACACCGACATCATGGGCGGCACCCTCAGCGAGGAACGCAAGGACGAACTCACCAAAGACCTCGTGGTCAACCGCGTCGGCTCCACCCGGGACATCGCGGCCGCCATCGCCTTCCTCATCAGCGAGGACGCCGGCTACATCTCCGGCCAGACGCTGAATGTGGATGGCGGACTCTACATGCACTAGGGAAGAAGCAATATGGCACAGCCCAACAACACCCCCGCCTCAGGGTTCGCGTCCTGGAGCAAAGGACGGAAGCTCTATCTCGCCGTCGGAATCCTGGCCTGCCTGGCCGGAATCGTGATCATCGCCTTTTCACGCTAGGAACTTCTGCTGACCCGCTCCACCGTGTTTCGCACCTGATCCATCCCCTGAGTTACACCACTGATTGCTCGACGAGGAGTTTTTGATGTCCGTAACAACCACGTCCACTAGGGACCTCCTGGATACGCCGGTACTGAAATCGGCGATTTCCAAGGCGTCCTTCCGGCTGATGCCCATGCTGGTCATCCTCTATGTGGTCGCCTTCCTGGACCGCACCAACGTGGGCTTCGCCGAAGCCGCCCTGGGAGTGGACAGGGGCATCACGGCCGGCGCCTACGCTCTGGGCGCCGGGATTTTCTTCATCGGCTACGCCATCTTCGAGATCCCCAGCAACCTCCTGCTGACAAAGTTCGGGGCCAAGATCTGGCTGGCCCGCATCGCCATTACCTGGGGCATCGTCTCCGCGTGCTTCGCGTTTGTCCAGGGCGAGACCTCGTTCATCATCCTGCGGTTCCTCCTCGGTGTCACCGAGGCCGGGCTTTTCCCGGGCGTCATCATGTTCCTCGCCGCGTGGTTCCCCAACAAGGTCCGCGTCAAAATGTTTGCCATCTTCTACCTGGCGCAGCCCTTCTCGCAGATGCTGGGCGCGCCGCTGTCCGGCTGGCTGATCAACATCGGCGACCAGGTGCCCGGCGTCCAGGGCTGGCAGGTTATGTTCTTCGTGGAAGGCATGCTGGCGGTTGTGGCCGGCGTTGCCGCGTTCTTCTTCCTCATCAACAGCCCGCAGGACGCCAAGTTCCTCGACAAGGACGAGAAAAAGGCGCTACTGGACGTCATGGCGCTGGAGGACTCCGTCAAGGAGGAGACCGGCCCGCGCGGCGTGCTCGCCGCCATGAAGAACGGCAAGGTCTGGTACTTCACGGTCATTTACTTCTGCCTCCAGATCGCCGTCTACGGTGTGACGTTCTACCTGCCGCAGCAGGTCGCCCAGCTGACCGGCCAGAAAGTCGGCTTCGCGGTGGGCATGCTGGCCGCCATCCCGTGGTTCTTCGGCATCTTCGCCTGCTACTTCATCGGCAAGGCCGCAAACACCGTGATCCGCCGTCGCGTCTGGGGCACCGGGCTGTTCATCTCCACCGGCCTGTGCATCTTCGGGTCCGCGTGGGCGGGCGCCAACCACCTTCCGGTGCTGGGCATCCTCTTCATCACGCTGGCTGTCTGTAGCTTCCTGTCCATCGGTCCCATCGCCTGGTCCTACCCGACGGCGTTCCTCACCGGCACCGCCGCGGCGGCGGGCATCGGCCTCATCAACTCCCTGGGCAACCTGGGCGGTTTTGTGGCTCCGATCCTGCGGACCTCGGTCAACCAGATCACCGCCTCGGACACCGGAACCATGGGTGTCTACGCCCTGGGTGTGCTCCCGTTCCTGGCCGCGGTCATGATGTTCGCGACCAAGCGGTTCAAGAACAAGGCCGACGACCTGCTGGAGCAGTAGATACCGTTCAGGGGCCTCCGGCGCGCTTGGCGCGCACTTGGCGCGCCGGGCGCGCCGGGCGCATCAACGGGTCCAGCCGCATCAACCGGTTCGCCGGTTCGAGTAGAAAGCACCAACAATGCAGCAAAGTGACACCAGCCCGACCACCCCGCCACTGCTGGTGGGTGTCAGCTCCAAGATGTATCTGGGCTACCAGGACAGCCTGGAGTGGCTGGCGCAGCTGCGCCACGAAGTGGACACCCGTCCGGCCCTCGCGGCCGGGCGGGTTGTCCCGTTCGTGATTCCGTCGTTCCCGCTCCTCCCGGCGGCCGCCGCGCTTCTGGACGGTTCACTGCTGTTGCTGGGTGCGCAGAACTGCGGCTGGGCAGACGGGCCGTGGACCGGGGAAGTGGCCCCGTCCATGCTCGCGGAGCTCGGCGTCGGTCTCGTTGAGATCGGCCACGCGGAGCGCCGCCGGCACTTCGGCGAAGACGAAGCCATGATCGCCCGCAAGGTCAGGGCCGCGGCGGCAGCCGGGCTGACACCCCTCCTCTGTATCGGAGAGTCCGACCACGGCAGTGCCGCCGACGCCGCGGCATTTGTGTACCGCCAGATCCGGTCGGCCGTGGACGGCGACTGGGAGCTCGCCGGCCGGCTCGTCCTCGCGTACGAACCCGTCTGGGCCATCGGTGCGGCAGTGCCCGCCGCCGCCGGGTACGTGTCCGACGTCGTCCGGCAGCTCCGCAGTCACCTCGCCCCCACGGGGCTGGGCAACCTTTCTGTCATCTACGGCGGCTCGGCCAAGCCAGGTCTCCTGCCGACGCTCGACGGCGTCTCCGGTCTGTTCCTGGGCAGGTTCGCGCACGATCCGGCGAACTTCGGAGCGGTGCTGGATGAAGCACTCCTGCTGGCCGAGGGCATCCCGGCGTCCCGCTGAGCATGTCCCGCCGTGGCCCACGTGCACCGCTGGACATGCCCCGCGGGAGCCACGAGCACTGGGCAGAATGCCATTGTGCTCACTGGTTACGGCGAAGAATGAGCATGTCCCCTGAATGCGCTGACAAAGAATGTGCATGTCCGGCTGGCAGGCGGGCAAAGCTCAGGAAGCCGCTGACCGCTGGCACAGCCCGATGAATCCGCCCAGCTGCTCCAGGCCCTCGGGGTGCGCGGGGAGGTAGTTGGTCAGCTCGGGCGCCCGGATGACGACGGCGCGCCATTGGCCGCGGGAGACTGCCACGTTGATCCGGTTGCGCGAGAGCAGGAACTCCATGCCGCGCGGCGCCTCGGCCACCGCCGAGCATGCCATGGACACAATCACGACGGCGGCTTCCTGGCCCTGGAACTTGTCGACCGTTCCCACCCGGACGCCGGCATGGCCCGCGGCATCGAGGGCATCGCGGATGACGTTGACCTGGGCGTTGTAGGCGGCCACCACCAGGATGTCGGCGGCGTCGAGCGGCCGGGTACCCTGCTCCGCATGCCAGCTCAGCCCCAGATGGCGCCGCACCTGGCGGACCACCTCGGCGGCCTCCTCCGGGGAGGACGTGATGTTGCCGCTGTGCTCCACCATGACGGTTTCGATCCCGGCCGGAACTCCATCGAGCCGCCGGAGGTCAGCGGCCGGGGCCGAGCGCAGCCTGCTCTCATAGGAAAGTTCGGAAACGGCCCGGCACAGCTCGGACGTCATCCGCCACGAGTCAGCGAGGAAATAGCCAAGTTCCGGCGGAAGTGTGGCATGACCGGTGGAAACCCAGCCCAAGGCCGATTCGTTCACGGGTTCGGGGTGTGCACCCTGGCTGACCTGCGGCAACTGCTGGGGATCACCGAGCAACAGCAGCCGGCTGCTGGCCTGGGCCACGGCCAGAGTATTGGCCAGGGAGAACTGACCGGCCTCGTCGATCACCAGCAGATCCAGCGACCCGGCCGGGACATTGGATCCCGTCATCGTCCACGCCGTGCCGCCGATCAGCGCCCCGCCGGGCGAGCCGAGCAGTCGCGCTACATCCTTCGCCGAACGCTGCTCCCATGGAAGGGAATCCGCGTGTTTCACTTCCTTGGCGACTCGGGCGGGATCGACTCCGGCCTTGGTCACCGCCGTCTTCAGCAGGTTCTCCACCACGGCATGCGACTGGCCGACAACGCCGACTTTCCATCCGCGGGCCACCAGCCGGGCGATGACGTGCGATCCCACATGGGTCTTGCCGGTCCCGGGCGGACCCTGCACCGCGACATAGGAATGATCCAGGGCGCCGACGGCGTCCGTGATTGCGTCGATGAACCGGTCCGGGCCTTCACCGGGGGAGGGCAGCCGCGCCCCTGCGCCAAGGCGCGGCGGAACCCGGCGGACCAGATCCAGGGCCGGATGATGCGGAAAAGCGGACGGGCTGGCCTGCAACGCCGCGGTGACGCCGGAGGCCAAGACTGCCAGGGCGTCCTCGAGGCTCTTGGTCTGGATGGGTTGGTCCTCGGTCAGCGCAACCGGCACCTGGGCGTACGGTTCGATGGCCCTGCGGAGCTTGTCCCGGATGACGACGGTGTCCTTGCCGTCCTCGTGGCCCAGCTCCAGGACCTCGGTGCCGAACCAGCCGTTGCGTCCGGTCCCGTTGATCCCCGTGCCCTCGAGCCCGGCCGGAAGCGGCGGCTCGTACATACGGAACCACGTGCTGCCTTCACGGAGGTCAGAGCCCGGGCTGACCGTGCCGATCAGTTTCACCCTCCGTTCCGGAAGCTTGGCGCCGTCCTTCCACCAGTCGTCGAGCACCTCCGCCTCCTCGACCAGGAAAACGTTGCGGTCCTGCTGGTGATGCGTGTCCGGACCGTGCTCACAGCGGTCGAAGTGCGCCCACCAGAACGCTTTGCGCTCCCGGCGGTGATAGCTGACCGCTGCCGCCAGCATGGACACCGCCTTCCGGTCGTCCTCGGACAGCCCGACGCCGGGCCCCGCCAGCTCGGCCAGCGCCACTTCCAGCGGGTCCACGTCAGCGGAATCCGCTCCCGCGTCCGTTCCGGAATCCGCGCCCGCGCCGGCCGCCGTCGTTGCGGTGCCGGATGCCACGTCGGCGCCCGGCCGGATGCCGCGGGCACGGGCCAGACCCAGGAGCCAGTTCCGGAGTTCCAGGGTGGAGAGGCAGTCGTATTCGTTGTAGTCGGAGATCCCGGCGAGGATGGTGGCGGCTTCCTCGGCCCGGCCGTCGTCGCGCGCATCGCAGTAGTGGGCATAAGCAACCACCGAGGCGCCGGCGTCCTTCACATCCCCGGAGCGCAGGTTGGTCCCCATGTAGAGCGGCTCGAGCTTCTTGATGCTGTAGGAATTCTCGGAAATCCGGATGCTGTTCCGGACGGTCTGGTACAGATCCACCAGGAGCCCGTCCCGCAGCCACCCGTCGACGATGTCCTCGCCGGCAACGTGCATCACAGAGAGCTTCCGGAGCGCCGTCTTCTCGTAGGCGGCGTAGTGGTAGACGTGCATGTCCGGGTAGTCCTGCCGGCGCTTCTGCACATACTCGAGGAAGTCGAGGAAGGCCTGTTTCTCCGCCTCCCGGTCGTGGGCCCAGAACGGTTTGAACACTCCCGCGACGCCGGGTCCCGTCGGCGCCTCGACGACGCCGAACAGATACTCCAGCCCCCAGACTCCGGTGGCGGCTTCCTGCCACAGCGGATCGCCCTCGAAGTCGAAGAAGATGTCGCCGTCGCTGGGCGGGGGAAGCTCGGCCAGCGTGTTTTCGGGAATCACGCCGAAGCGGATGCTGTGCTCTTCGCCGTCCTTGCTGAACCGGACCTCACCGTCCGCTGCGCCGACGCCGCTCTGCATCCGGGCCTGGTCCTGCAGGCGCAACAGCGAGGCGTTGGGATTGGCCAGGGCGGCTTCCGCGAGCTCCCGGACCGTGCGGATACCGTCGGCACGGAGTTTCTTGCGCTGGGCCGAGTTCATCCGCGCCACGAGGAGCAGGTCATCGGTGGCGGCGACCTGTTCCTGGCAGTAGTCGCAGCGGCCGCAGGCGGTGAGCCCGGGCGTCTCCCACTGCACGGTGCCGGGCTGCGCCAGATGCGAGGAGGTCAGGGCCAGGAAGCGGTCCCGCCGCTCGCGGAAGACCGGCAGGATGTCCGAGAGTTTGTGGTGGCTGCGGACGTAATCGTAGCCGCCGTCCGGGAGCTGAACCGTGGCGCCCAGGACCAGTGTCACCATCGGATCCGGGGTGATCCCGGCCTGCAGCAACTGGTCGCCGTAGGCGGCAAGCTGGAGCAGCGCGGTCACCTTGGCGTGGCGGGCCAGCTTCGTGTCGAACACGGCGTAGCTGCCGTCTGCCTGGCGGACCAGGAAGTCCGAGCGGCCATGGAACCGGCCGTCGAAGAAGGCGGCCTGGAAGACCACGTCGGCGCCGGAACGCAGGGCATCAATGGACTCGCGGTGCTTGGCCAGCAAAGTGGCGCGGTCCATGGCCGCAGCCGGGACGACGTCGTAAACGCCGCGTCCGGCGGCCGGATCCCAGGGTCCGAATTCCTCCACGAAACCGTCGAGGACCTTGCGCTCGTGACGGTCGCCCAGCACGGCGGCGTGCCGGAGCATCTCGTCGTCGTCGAACACCGCCCTGGGGGACCGGCCCAGCTTCTCGTCGAGCTTCCGGAGCAACTGGTACTCGCAGCCGGCCGCGATGACGAGGTCGCTCGCGGAAAAGACCAGGTCCTGTGCGGAACCCGGCACTTCCGGTTCAAGAAAAAACACTGTGCCCCCGATGCTTACTGCCGTGTGGAAGGTTTTGCCGCCTGGGGTGTGCAGTCAGCGCAGCCTCGCCGTGTGTTCTTCAAGCTACCAAAGCCCTCTGACAATCCGTCGACCACAGCGGCCGGAACGGGCTGGTTCTTGTCGGAGGCCCGGCGTATGGTCTGAGGACCATGACCGAACAGCAACCATATGAGATGGTCCAGCGCTTCGCGCACTTCGAGCTGCGCCGTTATCCCGCGTATGTTGTGGCCGAAATACAGGTCAAGACGACGTTTGACCGGGCCGGGAATGCTGCCTTCCGGCCTCTGTTCAACTACATCAGCGGCAGCAACAACGCCCGTCAGAAGCTGGCAATGACGGCTCCGGTGATCCAGGAGCCCGGTCCTTCGCAGAAGCTGGCCATGACCGCCCCGGTGCTCCAGAGCGGTCCGCTGCCGGGTAGCGACGGTACCGCTGACTTTGTGGTCGCCTTCGTACTCCCCGCTGGCCTGACGGCGGAGACCGCCCCGGTCCCCGTGAACTCCCAGGTCCAGATCCGGACCGTCCCCGGGTCCCTGACAGCTGCCCTTCGATTCTCGGGCAGCGGCTCGGAAGCTGCCTTTGAACGGCGCAACGAGGGCCTCCAGGCGGCCCTGGTGCTGGCCGGTCTGACGGCCCTGGGCCCGCCCCGGTTCGCCCGCTTTGATCCGCCGTTCAAACCGTGGTTCCTCCGCCGCAACGAGGTCCTTCAGGACGTGCAGGAGTCTCCTCCAACATCGGGCGAGCCCGGCCCCTGACCCCGGTGAGGCAAAATGGCAGGGTGACCCAACTCCCGCAGCGCCCCTCCCCGTCAGCCTCCGCCACGCCCGCAACGAGCCAGCCCGCCAGGACCCAGGCGCCCCATGCCCCGTCGCCCAAAACTCAAGCGCCGCAGACCCAGGAATCCGGCATCGCCGCCCAGATTGCCGCAGAACTGGGCGTGCAGGCCTGGCAGGTCAAGGCCGCTGTGGACCTGCTCGACGCCGGGTCCACTGTGCCCTTCATCGCCCGGTACCGCAAGGAAGCCACCGGGACGCTCGATGACACCCAGCTCCGCGACCTCGAGGAGCGGCTGCGCTACCTGCGCGAGCTGGAGGACCGCCGTCGGACCGTCTTGGAAGCGATCGCAGCGCAGGGCGCGCTGACTCCGGAACTGCAGGCCGCCGTCGTCGGCGCCGACACGAAGTCGCGCCTGGAGGACATCTACCTGCCGTTCAAGACCAAGCGGCGGACCAAAGCGCAGATTGCCCGCGAAGCCGGGCTGGAGCCGCTGGCCGACGCGCTGCTGAAGCGGCCCGAGCTGGACCCCGAACGTGAAGCCCACAAGTACCTCAACGCGGAGCATTCCATCGGGGATGCCGCCGCGGCGCTCGCCGGGGCGCGTTCCATTCTGGTGGAACGCGTCGCCCAGGACGCCGATCTGGCCGCCACCCTGCGGGAGCGGCTATGGACGCAGGGCAGGATGGTGTCCCGGGTGAAGAAGGGCAAGGACGCCGAGGGGCAGAAGTTCAAGGACTACTTCGAGTTCTCCCAGCAGCCTTCGGGGATGCCCTCGCACCGCGTCCTGGCGCTGCTGCGCGGCGAAAAGGACGGCGTTCTGGAGCTGGACCTCGCTGAGGCAGAACCGAACGACGACGCCGCCCTCACCGCCGCGCGCGGCCGCTACGAAGCCGCCGTGGCCCGCTTCCTCGGGGTCGCCGACCGCGGCCGGCCCGCCGACGCCTGGCTGCTCCAGACCGCGCAGCTCGCCTGGCGCTCGCGGGTGCTGGCCCGGCTGACCGCGGATCTGCGGAGCCGGATGTTCGCGGCCGCCGAAGACGAGGCCGTGCGGGTCTTCGCTGCCAACCTCCGGGATGTGCTCCTCGCGGCGCCGGCGGGAAACCGTGCCACCCTGGGCCTGGACCCGGGACTGCGCACCGGGGTCAAGGTGGCGGTGGTGGACGGCACGGGCAAAGTGGTGGCGACGGACACCATCTACCCGCACGCCCCGGCCCGGAAATGGGACGAGGCGCTGCGGACCCTCGTCACCCTCGCCCGGAAGTTCGGCGTCGAACTCGTGGCGATCGGCAACGGCACAGCCTCGCGGGAAACGGACAAACTCGCCGCTGAACTGCTCAAACAGCTCGCCGCCGGCCCGGACACTGCGCACCAGGGCGGCAAGCCGCAGAAAATCGTGGTGTCGGAGGCCGGCGCCTCGGTGTATTCGGCCTCGGCGCTCGCCGCCGCCGAGCTGCCCGGCATGGATGTGTCCCTGCGCGGCGCCGTGTCCATCGCCCGGCGCCTGCAGGATCCGCTGGCGGAACTCGTGAAGATCGAGCCGAAGTCGATCGGCGTCGGGCAGTACCAGCACGACGTCACCGCCGCCAAGCTGGACCGCAGCCTCGACGCGGTGGTCGAGGACTGCGTGAATGCCGTGGGCGTGGACGTGAACACCGCCTCGCCGGCGCTGCTGAGCCGCGTGGCCGGCGTCGGGCCGCTCCTGAGCGAAAACATTGTGGCGTACCGGAACGAGCACGGCCCGTTCACCAAGCGCACCGAACTGAAAAAGGTGCCGCGACTGGGCGCCAAAGCGTTCGAACAGTGCGCCGGGTTCCTGCGCATCACCGGGGGAGCCGAACCCCTGGATGCCTCCAGCGTGCACCCCGAGGCCTACCCGGTGGCGCGGAAAATCAAAGCCGCCGCCGGCGGGAAGGGGCAGGCCGCGGGAAGCTACGCCACGCTGAATCCTCAGGACTTTGTTGACGGCTCCTTCGGCCTGCCCACGGTGCAGGACATCATCGCCGAACTCGAGAAGCCCGGCCGTGACCCGCGACCGGCCTTCGCGGCGGCGACGTTCTCGGAGGGCATCGACAAGATCTCCGACCTCCGGCCCGGGATGGTGCTGGAGGGGACCGTGACCAACGTGGCGGCGTTCGGTGCGTTTGTCGACGTCGGGGTGCACCAGGACGGCCTGGTCCACGTCTCCGCGCTGGCCAACCGCTTCGTTTCCGATCCCCGCGACGTGGTCAAGTCCGGCCAGGTGGTGCGCGTCAAGGTGCTGGAGGCCGATCCGGAACGCAAGCGCATCTCCCTGACCTTGAGGCTCGACGACGAACCGGCCGCGCCCGGCGGGCGTGCGGCGGCGCAGGCGCCGTCCAAGCAAGCGCCGCCGAGGCAGAACTCTGGTCAGCCGTCCGGGAAGCCGTCTGCTCAGCCGTCCGGGAAGCCGGCGCCCGACCGGCGGACGCCTGCCAGGCAGCCGCAGAAGCCGACGCCGGCACCGGCCAACACGGCGATGGCCGAGGCGCTCCGGAAGGCCGGACTCGGAAAGTAGGTTTCGGGAGTCGGCCCTCGGGAGGTAGGCCCGGGACTCGGCCGCCGAGAGGTGGGCCCGAAAGCGGGCCGCCGAGGGCATCACCACCGCTCGTCGCGGAATTCCTACCGCTTGTCGCACAAGTAGTACTTTTGCTGTCGATCTGCACCATGATTGCCGGAGGCAACGGCCCGATCTGGGGCCTTCGCCTCTATGCACTGGGACACCGACGTCTTCGACAAGCAAGAGGAGCACTCATGGGCTGGCTGGACCGTGAACGAACGATCGCCCCGCCGGGATTCAACCGGTGGCTGGTGCCGCCCGCCGCGCTCGCTGTGCACCTGTGCATCGGCCAGGCGTACGCCACGAGTGTCTACAAGACTGCGCTGGTAAAGCACTTCGGCGCCAGCCTGACTGAAATCGGCGTGATCTTCTCGATCGCGATCGTGATGCTCGGCCTCTCCGCCGCGATCATGGGCACGTGGGTGGACAAGAACGGCCCGCGCAAGGCGATGTTTACCTCGGCCGTGTTCTGGGCCAGCGGCTTCCTGGTCGGCTCGCTCGGGATCTTCAGCGGCCAGTTGTGGCTCGTTTACCTCGGCTACGGATTCATCGGCGGCATTGGCCTGGGCATCGGCTACATCTCGCCGGTGTCCACCCTCATCAAATGGTTCCCCGACCGCCCGGGCCTCGCGACCGGCATGGCCATCATGGGCTTCGGCGGCGGCGCCCTCATCGCCAGCCCGGTCTCCACCGCGCTGCTGAAGATGTACGACCCCAACTCCGGCGCCAAGGGCTGGGTTGCCAGTGGCGACTCCGTCGGCAAGCTCTTCCTGACCCTCGCCGTCGTGTACCTCGCGTATATGATGTTCGGCGCGTTCACCATCAAGGTCCCGGCCGAGGGATGGAAGCCGGCCGGTTTCGACCCGGCTAAGGTGAAGGCCGCCACGCTGGTCACCACGGACAACGTCTCCGCGAAGAACGCCGTCAAGACCAGGCAGTTCTGGCTCGTCTGGATCGCCCTCTTCTGCAACGTGACAGCGGGAATCGGCATCCTGGAGCAAGCCGCACCGATGATCCAGGACTTCTTCCGCCAGTCCGACGGCGTGTCCCTGGTGAGCGCCGCCGTCGCCGCCGGCTTCGTGGGGCTGCTCTCGATCGGCAACATGTCCGGCCGCTTCGCCTGGTCCGCCACCTCGGACGTGACCGGCCGCAAGCGCATCTACATGATGTACCTCGGCGTCGGCGCCGTGCTCTACACGGTGCTGGCGCTGGCCGGCTCCACCAGCACGTTCCTCTACGTGGCGCTCGCGTTCGTCATCATCTCCTTCTACGGCGGCGGCTTCGCGACCGTCCCGGCCTACCTGCGCGACCTGTTCGGCACGTTCCAGGTCGGGGCGATCCACGGCCGGCTCCTGACGGCGTGGTCCGCGGCCGGTATCGCCGGGCCATTGATCGTCAACGCGTTCCTGGACGCCCAGGGCAAGCCCGGCCAGTTGACCGCAGCGTCCTACCAGCCCGCCCTACTGACCATGGTGGGGCTGCTGGTGATCGGCTTTGTGGCGAACCTGCTGGTCAAGCCGGTCGACGCCCGGTTCCACGAACCACGCCCCGACCGTGTCCGCTCCGAAGAACCTGCCATGGAGGCCTGAGATGAGTAGTGCGCAGACAACTGTGAACCCGACACCTGTAAACCCGTCGACCGGGAAGCTGGTGGTCGCCTGGGCGCTGGTGGGAGTGCCGCTGGGCTACGGCGTGTACGAGACCTTGACCCGTGTGGCGGCCCTCTTTGGCTGACACCGCCACAGGGTTCCCGGCTTCGCCGCGCACCCGCACGGGGGAGCCCCGAGTGGAGCCCCTGGCGGGCATCGCGCCAGCGTCCCCGGCGTTCACCCGGCCCGATACGTTCACCACCAGGCCCACCCTGCAGGGCACCTTCGGGATGAGTGCCTCCACGCACTGGCTGGCGACGGCGGCCGCCCAGGCGGTGCTGGAGCGCGGCGGCAACGCGTTCGACGCCGCGACGGCGGGAGCCTTCGTGCTGCACGTCGTCGAGCCGCACCTGAACGGGCCCGGCGGGGACATGACCGGGGTCTTCGTCACCGCGGACGAGCCCGGCCGGCCCGTGGTCCTCATGGGGCAGGGCCCGGCCCCCGCCGGAGCCACGGTGGAGCACTACCTCGCGGAGGGCCTGGATCTGGTGCCCGGCTCTGGCGCGCTGGCCGCCGCGGTTCCCGCCGCCGTCGACGCCTGGCTCCTGCTGTTGCGAGACCACGGGACCTGGGAACTGGGCGACGTACTGGACTTCGCGATCGGCTACGCCCGCGACGGGCACCCGATGCTGGGCAGGGTGGGGACCACCATCGCCGCCGTGGCGGAGCTGTTCCAGATGCACTGGCCGACGTCGGCTGGGCTGTGGATGCCCGGAGGCAGGATCCCGGCTGAAGGGGAGCTGGTCCGCAATCCTGCCTACGCCCGGACGCTGCAGCGGCTGGTCGACGCCGGGACCGCCGGGCCGGCTGGGCATTCGCGCGAAACCAGGATCGACGCCGCCCGCCGCGAGTGGCGCGAGGGCTTCGTGGCCAAGGCCATGGTGGAGTCGGTCCAGACCCCGCACCGGCATTCCTCAGGTACGGATCACCGCGGTGTCCTCGCACTGGAGGACCTCTCCGGATTCGAGGCTGGCTACGAGGACGCCGCCACGGTGGAATTCCGCGGACACACCATCGCTAAGACGGGACCGTGGGGGCAGGGTCCCGCGCTGCTCCAGACGCTCGCCATTCTCGAAGGGTTCGACGACGAGTACCTCGATCCGTCCACCGAACTCGGCGCGCACACCATCCTGGAAGCCCAGAAGCTGGCGCTCGCGGACCGGGAAGCGTACTACGGCGACACGGATGTGCCGTTGAACTATCTCCTGTCCGCCGACTACTGCGCCCGCCGCCGGGCGCTGATCGGAGAGCAGGCATCACACGAATTCCGGCCCGGCACGGTCCCCGGATATGAGCCGTATGTGCCCACACTGCGTACCCACTACGAGCCGCCGACGGGTCCGGGTTCAGAGGGGTCGGCCGGGCTGGGAGTGGGGGAGCCTACCGTGGCGCCGAGCGGGGAGACCCGCGGCGATACCTGTCATATCGACGTCGTGGATCGCTGGGGCAACATGGTCTCGGCCACGCCGTCGGGTGGCTGGCTGCAGTCCTCGCCGGCCATCCCGGAATTGGGCTTCTGCCTCGGCACCCGGCTGCAAATGACCTGGTTGGAGCCGGGAACGCCCTCTACCCTGACACCGGGGAAGCGGCCGCGGACAACCCTCACGCCAACTCTTGTGCTGCGGGACGGCGAGGCCGTGACCGCTCTTGGTTCGCCGGGCGGCGACCAACAGGATCAATGGCAGCTGCCGTACCTGCTGCGCACGATTGTCGGCGGCTACTCGCCGCAGCAGGCCATTGATGCCCCCACTTTCCACACAACGTCGATGCCCGGTTCGTTCTGGCCGCGCACCTGGGAGCCCGGCGGCGCCGTCGTCGAGGAGCGGCTGGGCGAGGACGTTATCGCGGGACTTGAGCGCCGTGGTCATGTCGTTACCGTCGTGGGCGGCTGGACGCTGGGACGCCTGTCCGCCGTCGTGCGGAATCCTTCGACCGGGGTTCTGCGGGCGGCGGCGAATCCCCGCGGCGCGCAGGGTTACGCCGCGGGGCGATAACGGGCTATCCGCGAGGGCCGGAACCGAGCCGGTCCATGAATCGGCTCGATTCCGCGGCGATCTGCAGCTGCGCCTCTTGGCGGGAGATGCCTGGCTCGCCGTCGCCGGGCTGTTCGCCGTAGTCCCCGAAAAACGCGTGCACTCCGCCCTCCACCGTCGCGAAACCGGTGGCCGGCGGTAGCAAGGCCTTCGACGCCGAGATCTTGTCCGGAGTGGTGAGTCCGTCATTGGAGCCGGAGATGGACAGCACCGCGAGGTCGACGGCGTCCGCCATGCTTTCCGCGGGGTACGAAGCAAACAATAAGAGCCCGGAGACGTCCCGGTTCGACGTCGCGAAGGAGGATGCGCTGACTCCTCCCAGCGAATGGCCGCCGACTGCCCAGGAAGTGATCTCGGGATGTTCGTCCATCGTGCCGCGGGCTTGGCTGCTGTCCAGCAAGGGGATGCCCAGGGGTACTTTCAGGATGACAACAAGATAACCCGCGTTCGCGAGCGGCCCAAGGATGTCTTGATACGCGCGCGCGTCAACCCGTGCTCCCGGGTAAAAGACGAGTCCCGCGCGGGCCTTTCCTTCCGGGGCGAGGGTTATGGTGGTGGCGTCTTCGGTGGTGGTCCCCGTGGTTTGGCCCTCCGCTCCGCTGGGCTGGTAGGGGAACGGATTGAGCCACGCCAGCCCCGCAACGAGACCCAGGACGGCCAGCCGTCCCGCGAGGCCCCGGACCAGCTGCCAGCGCGAGACTGAGCGCCGGCTTGGCTGGTGGGTTCCCGGACCAAGCCGTTTGCTTCGAGGCCAGCCTTCGAGCAGATTGGTGCGTTTGACCAGCACGAACGCCCAGAGGAGGCCCGCTGCGGCAGCAACCATCAGGAGCGCAGGCAGCGCCGGGTGGCCGCCGAGAACGGCGCTGTTGCTCAGCAGCATCCAGAGCGGAACCAGGATCAGCGCGCCCGCGGCGAGGGCGCCGCCCCAGTCCAGGACTGCGACGTCATGCCCGTGGGCCTGCACCCGGGCGCACTGTTGAGCGCTGTCAGCCGGGCTGTTCAACGGAGGGGCGGCGACGTCCTGCTCGTTGGCCTGCACCGGGGCGCTCTGTTGAGCGCTGTTAGCCGGGCTGCCGGGGTCCTCCGGCGTCGCATCCTTCACGATTCGATGTTATCTCCATCATCGAGATAACTGGATACCCTCGCCCCCGGCGTCCCGAACGGCACATCTGATCAGCGTCCGCGAGCCTCCAGCCAGATAGTGCACCCCAGGCGTTAGCCGCTTTTTGCGCGGCCGGTGTCAGGCGGCGGTGTTGAGGTTTGCGGGGTGGAAGTAGTTGTTGCGTCGGGGTTTTTGGCGTGGGTCGATGTGCGGGGGCGGGATGAACCAGGGGATACCGGTGCGGATTTGGATGGTCCATTGCTCTTTGTGGATCACGTGGTGGT